>DCHU01000041.1 GCA_002314915.1 Caryophanales bacterium UBA1744 | reverse complement strand
AACTCGATGTTCAGAGTGGACGTAGATGGCGAGATTCAGTCAATCAAGGCCAAGGATACAATCTCCTTGTCCGAATTTGTCGGCTATAGCGACGAAAGAGGCGAACTCATCTCCAATACGGTTAACTTCTTGAACAATAGACCAAGTTTCAATACCCTCCTTTATGGAGATGCTGGAACCGGAAAGTCATCATCCATCAAAGCAATCGTTAACGAATACGCTAAAGATGGACTACGACTTATCGAGTTAAGAAAAGACCAAATTCACCTATTACCTATGGTAATGGACCGTATCAGCGCCAATCCGCTCAAATTCATCATCTTCATCGATGACCTCTCGTTCACGAGCAATGACGAGACATTCGCCATGCTCAAGGCCATACTTGAGGGCAGTGCATCATCAAAAGGCGAGAACGCTCTCATATACTGCACATCCAACAGACGCCATCTCGTTAAGGAGAATTTCTCCTCCAGGGGCGAGTTTGACGATGACCTCCATAGAAATGACACGATAGAGGAGACTATGTCTCTCGTTCAGCGTTTCGGCTTAACGATCGCATTCTATAAGCCAAACAAGAAGTTGTATCTTGAAATAGTTCATGAGTTGGCCGCTAAAGAGAACATCTCCATAGTTGAATCGGAACTCGATATCAAAGCGGAGCAATTCGCATTGGCTAAAGGTTCTCGTTCTCCTAGAGTTGCCAAACAATTTATCAAGAGCCTTCTCTAAGTGGTCAAAATGGCCGATTCAGGCGTTTTAATGGAACTAGCCTAAACTTGCTCGCTCCAAACGATGAGGCTGCTTAGAACGCTTAAGACGATATAGCGCTTTATATATTAAATATTAAATAAAGATGAATAGGGGTTACGCACCAGATACGTGACCTCTTTTTCTTTGTCATTTTTAGATTAGAAATAGGGAGACAAAACAAGAGAATATAAGAAGTGTAGAACAATTGAAAAGATGATGATAACCATCAGAACGTGACCATTGTTTGCTGATTGTTTCGCCAAGGGAACTTCGATACACCTTTTTGAGTGGGAATTAGTAGTGGTTCTAAAATTAGTAGTTTTGTTTTAACGGTCTAAAATGACCTTATCAAAATTTCCCACTTTTTGGGTAAAAGTAAGAAAAAACCACATTCCATCGAAGAAATGCGGTTTATTACCTTTTACTAAAAAACTACTAATTCTTTGGATTCCAACTAAGTGGTTTCTCTTCTCCAGCCTTGAGTCTCTGAATGTTCTGAGAGTGGCGAATGATGAGAATTACAGCCATAACTGTGGTCACAACTGCGGTCCACCAACCGAAGAAATAGCTCGATGAGAAGTGTCCGAATGTGTAGTTGAGGATATCGAGTGATCCGGTGCCGTTACAGAAGTGAATTACGAACGCCATAACCCACTGGAAAACTGTCATTATAATCGCGGTTAACATGCTTGCGATGGACATGATTCTCTTTGGGAGGAATGTCGAGAAGAAGACGATGAGTCCTGTTGCGAAACTGAGCCAGCTTGTTGCTGCTAAGCTTCCTGCGAAACAGGAAACAGCTTTGCCTCCTTTAAATCCTTTGAGGAAGATTGACCAGCAGTGGCCAATTACGCAGAAGAGCACGCCAGCCCATGGGATCATTGCGCCTGCAACCCATAAGTCGGTTAAGCCATAGCCGAACAGATTTGTCGGGATGAGAATTCCCCATAATAACCAGAAGACGATAACTGACTTCAACATATCTAAGATAATAACCGAATAGCCCGCTTTCTTGCCGAACACACGTCCACAGTTTGTTCCGCCTGAGTTGTGAGAGCCATAGTCTCTAGGGTCCTTACCGTAAAAAACCTTACCGATAACGACACCGGAAGGAATACTTCCGATTAAGTATCCGATTACGCTAGCGCCTACAAGAAGCAGTAAATTCAATAAGATTGGATTCATAAATGCACCTTTTCTCACACTATTATTAATAATAGGTGGCAATTAATTTCCTCATTTTGCTATAATGGGGAAGATTGCAAAGAGCATTGTACTATTATGAAAGAAATCTTGGAAGAAAAGAAAAAAGGCAACCCTGTTGCCGATCAGCCTGTTGTTGACGACTACACAGGCGTAGATATCGAGATCATGACAGGCCTTCAGGGCGTTAGAAAACGTCCTGGTATGTATATCGGTTCAACCAACTTAACCGGTTTACATCACTTGGTTTGGGAAATTCTCGATAACGCAGTCGACGAAGCCGTTAACGGTTTCGGTAACAAAATCACTGTCACATTGTGGAAAGACGGTTCAGTCTCAGTTGAAGACGAAGGCCGTGGTATCCCGGTTGACATCTTGCCAGCGACTGGCAAACCAGCAGTCGAGACCATCTACACAGTTCTCCACTCAGGCGGTAAGTTCAACTCAAAGGCTTATGCGACATCTGGTGGCTTACACGGTGTTGGTACGACAGTTACTAACGCATTATGCGAATGGTGCGAAGTAAAAATCAATAAAGGCGGTTTCTCTTACTTCATCCGTTTCAAGGATGGCGGACAGCTTGACCAGCCTTGCACCCAGACAGGCAAAACCAACAAGCATGGTACAACCTGCCGTTTTAAACCTGACCCAAAAATCTTCCCAAACACAAAGTTCAGCTACGATACAATCGCTTCCCGTCTCGAAGAGAGATCATATTTATGTACAGGCATTCACTTCATCATCAAGGATGAGGCTACAGGAAACACGAACGAGTTCTTCTGCGAACACGGACTTAAAGAGTACGTCAACGCGATGAACAAGAACAAGACTCCAATCGGCGACATCATCGACATCGAGGACGACGTCAGCGGAATCAAAGTCGAAATCGCCATGCAGTGGTGCTTCAAAGACTATAAAGAAACAATCCTTTCATACGCTAACGAAGTTAGAACATCTGACGGAGGTACGCATGAAACAGGATTCAAGACATCGCTCACTAAGACATTGAACGACTGGGCCGTTAACAACGGACTCCAGAAGAGCGGACAGATCATCGCTGGTGAAGACATCAGAGAAGGTCTCACCGCCGTCATCTCGCTCAAGATTCCGGAGAGCAAACTCGAATTCGAAGGACAGACAAAGGGCAAACTCGGTTCTCCAGAAGCGGGTCCAGCAGTTGCCTCTGTTGTCACAAAGTCTTTGACTTACTTCTTAAACGAACATAACGCTTTCGCTATCGACCTCATCAAGAAGTGCTCAGAAGCACGCGACGCACGTGAGGCTGCTCGAAAAGCGAAGGAAGTTGCTCGTGGCACCAAGAAGAAAACCAACAACGACTTCATGATCAGCGATAAGCTCGCTTCAGCTCAGTCTAAGGACTACAAGGAGAATGAGTTATTCATCGTTGAGGGTGACTCAGCAGGCGGCTCCGCAAAGACCGGAAGAGATAGATTGCATCAGGCTATCTTACCTTTAAGAGGTAAACCACTTAACACAGAAAACGTATCAATCCAGAAGATATCAGAGAACCTTGAGTTCTCCACCCTCATCAACACAATTGGCGCGGGCGTAGGACAGGACTTCAACGTCGAATCATCAAAGTACGGCAAGATCATCATCATGACCGATGCTGACGACGATGGAAGCCACATCCAGGCATTGCTTTTGACATTCTTCTACAACTTTATGAAGCCGCTCATCGATGCAGGCATGGTCTACATCGCTCAGCCACCTCTATATAGAGTCTACAAGAAGAGTGACCCATCGAAGCATATCTATTGCTGGAATGATGAAGAGCTTGCTAAAGCAAAAGATAAGATTGGCGCCGGTTATGGCATCAACCGCTACAAAGGTCTTGGTGAAATGAACGCCGACCAGTTAGCGGAAACAACAATGAACAAGAAGACCCGCCAGTTACTCCAGGTCGTCATCAATAACCCAATCATCGTCGAGAAGAGAATCTCAACATTGATGGGTGCTGATTCAGAACCTAGATGGCAGTGGATTCAGGAAAACGTCTCATTTGAAACAAGTGAAGACGATTATACAAACGAGATGAGAGGTAAGAAGAATGGCTAAAAAGAAGATTGAAGCACCAAAACCTGTCATCAAAGAGAATATCTCTCCAACAACATTAGATGACTTAATGGGAGACAGATTCGGTCAGTACGCAAAAGAAGTTATTCAGGACCGTGCTATCCCAGATGCTAGAGATGGCTTAAAGCCAGTTCAGCGTCGAATCATTTTCGATATGTGGAACACAGGTAACACAATCGAGAAACCAACCAAGAAATGCGCGCACATCGTTGGTGACGTCATGGGTAAGTATCACCCACATGGAGACTCATCAATCTACGAAGCCTTGGTCAACATGTCCAAGAAATGGGCATACAGAATGCCTCTTATCGACTTCCAGGGTAACAACGGTTCTATCGACGGCGACTCAGCCGCTGCTTACCGTTATACCGAAGCTAGATTATCGGCATTATCAGGCGAACTTGTTCGTGACATCGATAAAGAGTCAGTCGATATGGAACTCACATTCGACGACACCGAATGGGAGCCAACAGTCTTACCTGCAAGATTCCCTAACTTATTAGTTAACGGTTCTGAAGGTATCGCAGTCGGTATCTCCACCAACATCCCACCTCACAACTTAGGCGAAGTCGTTAAGACTGTCGTTTATAGAATCAAACACCCAGACTGCCAGATTGAGGACCTTATGAAGTTCCTTCCGGGCCCTGACTTCCCAACAGGTGGCATCATCTACTCAGGTGACGGCCTTAAGGACATCTACTTGAAAGGCGCTGGCAAGGTCAAGAACGGCTCAAAGTGCGAAATCACTGAAGACGAAGACGGCACAAAGCAGATCGTCATCACTGAGATTCCTTATAGAGTCAACAAATCAGAACTCGTTAAGGAAATCGATAAGATTAGACATGACAAAGTCATCCCTGGCATCACTGAGGTCAGAGATGAATCCGATAAGCACGGTTTAAGAATCGCCATCGACTTAAGAGATGACGTCAACCCAGAAGCTATCCTTAAGTATTTACTTAATAGAACCAAGATGGTCGTCTCTTATAGCGCACACATGGTCGCTATCATCGACAACCGTCCATTCGTCATGAACCTTGCTGACTACTGCGATTGCTATATCCAGCACCAGTTAGAGGTCGTTTCAAGACGTACAACATTTGTCCTCAACAAAGATAGAGCAAGACTCTCAATCGTTGATGGACTCATTAAAGCGGTATCCATCCTCGACGATGTCATCCGCATCATCAGACATTCAGAAGACAAGGCAGACGCAAAGCGTAACCTCATCGCCCAGTTCAATTTCGGAATTGATCAGGCAGAGGCCATCCTCAACATGCCTTTATACAAACTCTCTCACACCGATATGGTCACACTTGAAGATGAGAAGATGCGTTTAGAGAACGAAATCTCCGAACTCAACTTAATTCTTTCATCCCAGGAGAAGAGAGAAGACACAATCATCAAAGACCTTAACGACATCGTTAAGAAGTATGGCGACAAGAGAAAGACCGAAATCAGAGAAGAGTCAGTCGTGGCCGCTATCGACCACCGTTCGCTCATCATCCCTGAGGACGTGCGCATTGTCGTAACACGTGAGTGCTACATCAAACGCAGCTCCATCAAGTCATGGAAGAGCTCTGGCGGTCATAAGGACGTCAAGCCTGGCATCAAGGAAGGCGACTCATTCGTCTTCAACGCCCAGGTCCAGACAATCGACCATCTCTTATGCTTCACGAACAAAGGTAACTACCTCTTGCTCGCAGTCAATCAGTTGAAAGACGCCAAGTGGAACGATGAAGGCTTCCACGTCAACTCACTCGTGCCAGTATCACCTGGCGAGCGTATCGTTAACGCATTCGTCGTCACTGACAACGACTTCAGAGAAGACCTAACCGTCATCTTCGCCACAAAGAAGGGTTCTATTAAGAGAGTTCTCTTATCATCCCTCCCAACAGCAAGAAGATCCAAGCCATTATCCGCAATCAAGATCAACAACGATGAAGTCATCGGTGTCGTCGTCGGCAGCGGTAACTCAGACTTATTCGTCGCAGGTGCCGATGGCCAGGCTGTCTTCTATAACGAGAATGCAGTTGCTATCACAAACCCTAAGACGGGCGGCATGAAGATCGGCTCATTCAAGGGCAAAGAGATTGCCGGCATCTTGAGCTATAACCCAGATGAGAAGGATAGAAAGATTCTCTTCATCACCGATAGAGGTCACACTCGTGTCTTCGACTTGAAGAACATCGAGAAGACCGGACGTGTCGCAAAGACAACAACCATCTTCAATTGCTTCCAGAAAGAGCCTCACAAAGTCGTCTATATCGACAAGGCTTCTGGAAAAGAAGCACCATACACTTACAGTGTAGTCCTCCACAACAATGACATGAAGGAAGTCACATTCCATGACTTCTATCTCACTCCAATGGAGAAATACGCAAAGAGACCAGAGACTTTCCCAGCAAGAGAAAGAATCCTCTATATCTCAGTTGAGGGCACACTCATCATCGACAAGAACACTCCACACTTCGACCCTGAGATTCCGGTAGCAGCTGACAAGGCTGTTGCGAACGCTAAGCCAATCGAAGAGGCGCCAGCTGAGGAGTTCGAGCAGATCTCATTATTCGATGACGAGATGTCCGGAAAGAGAAAAGGATGAGAAAAATCTTCATCCCAACCTACCAAATAAAGACGATTTACGACCTTGAGCCAGAGAAACTCAAAGAACTCGGCATCGAGGCCGTACTATCGGATTTAGATAACACCCTTGCCTCCTATAAATGCAAGGATGCTGAAGAAAAGACCATTGCCTTAGTTAACAAACTAAAGGACAACGGTATCGCTTTCTACATAGCCAGCAACAACACTTCTAAGCGCGTGCAGCGTTTCGCCTCAACACTCGGCATAAAAGCCTTGTCTGGGCTTCGTAAACCGCTCTCTAGAAGACTTAAGCGTCTCTTGGCTCTAGAAGGCTTAGACAAGAGCAAAACCGTTCTTGTCGGCGATCAGGTCATGACCGATGTCATCGCCGGTAATGGCGCGGGCATCAGGACCATCCTGACCGAGAAACTTGTTCAGGAGGATCCACCTTGGACAAGATTCAACAGAATTTTCGAAAAAGGCAAAAGAAAGGCCATCAACGAGAAAGGCCTCAGCCAAAAACTTTAAAGAAAGGAGTCTTATATGAGCTCAATCATCACAACAACCGTCTGCCGTTGCTCAAGATGCGGCGGAATTCTTCAAACCGAAGACAAGAACGTTGAACACTACATTGACCCGAAAGTCCTCAAGACAAAGTCATTGAACGACATTGTTTTCTGCGACGACTGCTATAAGGCTTCGCATTATTCAGCCTCGCCAAACTCAATCCACGCCTCAAAGGATTTAATCAAGATTCTCAAAGACGCCAGGGCGACCGACGCTTTAATCGTCTACTTCATCGATACATTCTCGTTTGAGTACTCTATTCCTGTCGAGGTCGCCGATATCATCGAACACCAGAACATCCTCATTGTTGCAAGAATGCATAATCCAAAATTTGCCAAAGGCAACAGAATCGATAAAGAAGAGTATATCGCTCATCAGTTTAGAACATACCGCATCAGAGTTACTCGCGATGACGTCATCGTCACCGACTTGAACGCTGAATCAATGAAGGTTCTCAAGGAAAAGATTAATGAGAAGAGAGCAAGACATGACGTCTATCTCATCGGATCAACGATTTCTCCTCTTGAAACATTCACAAGAAAGTTCCTTGCTGACTACGTCAACATGTCCACAAGAACCGTTGTCACAAGAAAATACAGAGGCACCGAGATGGAAGTCGTCAGAATCCCTCTTGACTCATCCTCAAGCATGTATTCCACCGAAGCGTTCGAAGAGGCCAACTCATTCATGAGCGTCGGAGATGACACATTCAGAAAAGGATTGTTCCCTCAGAAGGATTTCAGAGTCAGAAGAAAGCATCTTTCCTTAGGGAATGCCTTATTCTTGGGCGGTTTATGCCGCATTGACTTAATCGGTGGCAAATCAACCGATATCGATGTCTACTGCGCTGAGAAAGTCGATGCTGAGATTCAGGGTGGACACCACATCGATAAACATTGGATGGAAAAGATCCACAAGAAAACAATCAGACCAACCATCAAAGAAATCGAGGGACTTAAGGATTTCGATGTCTTTGACGTCAACGTCACACAGGAAGGCATGAGAGACATCGGCATCTCAGGCTTAGGCTGGATTTCCTTTAAAGGAAATAATCAAACATTCCGTATCTATGTCTATAAAGGCATCGGAGTCTACGGATCTAGAGCAAAGGTAAACAAAAATGCTAACACCAAAAAATAGAGCAACACTTAAGAGCCTCGCCAACGGATTGAACCCAACGGTCATTCTTGGCAAAGGCGAACTCAAAGATACAACAATCGAAGCAATCAATAACGGACTTGAGGCTCATGAGCTTATCAAGATCCGCATTTTGAACACACAGGGCGAAGAGACCAAAGACCTTGCAGCTGAAATCACAAAACTCACCAAGTCTGAACTTGTCGCCATCATCGGAAGAACAATTTTATTGTTCAAGAGAAATAACAAACACCCAAAGATCGTTTTATGAAACCATTAGTCATCTTTGGAGGATCGTTTGACCCAATCCATAATGGACATCTTAGAATTGCGAATACCGCATCGGAGAAATATGACGCCGATGTCGTTTTCGTTCTCGCTAAGACCCCAAGATGGAAGACCGTTAACGAATCTGAGGAAGACAGACTGAATATGCTGTCTCTTGCGCTTGCGGAGACTTGCAATGAGAGATTCTCCATCTCGAGGACGGAACTCGATAGAGACGGCGATTTCTCATATTCAATAGATACCGTAAAAGAATTCTGCGCAATGTATCCAGGTAGAAAGATTTACTTCCTAATCGGCGCGGACCAGGTCAACCAGTTCGATAAATGGCGTCAGAGCGATGAAATAGCCAGTTTGGCGACTGTAATCTTCTCGAACAGGCCAGGTTTCGACATCAATATGGAGAACGTTGAGAAGTTCCATATGGAATCGCTCAATTTCTTAGAGTCAGGCTCAGTATCATCTACGCGCGTGCGCGGTCTTAATTTTATGGATATACCTGTCAGCGTATATTCGTACATCATCGACAACCATCTCTATTTCGTAAAAGAGTTAGAGAAACATATCAAGCCAGCTAGACTCAAACATTCTGAGTCGGTGGCGATGACGGCCTATAACATCGCAAAGCAGATTTCAATTGAGATGGGCGAGAAAGCCTTGATCACTGGTCTCTTGCATGACCTCGGCAAATCAACTCACGAGGAAGAAGCCAGGGCGATCATCGAAGAGAATTACCCTGAGTATAAAGACTATCCGGAATACTCATTGCATCAATGGGTTGGCCGCTACATGGCGGAAGAACTATTCGGAGTCACTGATGAGGACGTCCTGAATGCGATTGAGTTCCATTGTACGGGACGAGCAGAGATGAGCTCGTTAGAGAAGATTATCTACTCAGCAGACAAGATCGAGCCAACACGCGGCTACGACTCAAGTGACATGATTAGAGCGTGTGAAGAAGACTACGAGGAAGGATTCTTGTACGTCTTGAAAGAGAATATGAAATTCCTAGATGACAAACCTCTAGGAGTACAGAATAAATTGACACAAGAATGTAGAGATTATTATTTAGGAGATTAACATGGCATACCCAAAAGAAGTAAACATAGCAAAGAAGACATTAACAGATAAAGGTGCGGAAGATGTTGAGGTAATCAACGTCGCGAACATCACGCCATTCGCTGATTATTACGTGATCGCAACATGTCCAAGTGAAAGAGCTTTGGGCGGTTGGTCAGATGCATTGGACGAGGAATACGCAAAGGCTGGATTCGAAATCAAGTCAATTACAGGTACCCCAGAGTCACAGTGGGTCATTGTAGACGAGGGCAGCGTAATCATCCATTTATTCACCGAATACAAGAGGAGAGAGATCGACTTGCAAGCAGTGGTAGCTCACTCAGAGAGCAAGAAATCTCGTTAGTAGTTAGTAGTTAAGCACCAGCTTCCACTGGTGTTTTTCTTTAAATATGCATAGATACGCATAATGACCATTATGTTAACCAATATATAGAAAAAGAGCGTTATTATCTATATATCTATTTATGCACATATAGTTACTCGCATAGGTTTACCACCGAAATTTACGGTTTTCCACACATATAATAAAACTACTAATTCATTACTAATTCTAAATATGGCTAAATTCAACCCCTTCTGGACTCTGCGGCTGTTTTTATGTTTTCTATCCAATTACAATGGCCCATTCATCGCATTCGATTATCAACTCGGATAAACAAGAATGTGATTTCTAACCATATGTTTCGAAATTATTTGCTTCCCTGTTTTGTTTACGCGTTGGTCTACCTTGGTTCTCTCGTGGATCGACTCACCATACTCTAGATTCTCTTTCCTCTGTTTGGCTAGGCTTGTCCAGGTTGATTGGTAATGCTTGATACAGTATGAATTTCAGCTGTTATTGACTTCAATGCTCTTTGAGTTTCTTTTATTTCCAATTATTCTTTTTATAGTATTGAATGTCATTTTAAATTGACATAAAAAAAGACAAGCATTTACGCCTGTCTCAATGTAATTGGTTACTCGTTGATTTCTTTGATGATCGAACCGATGAGCGGTGACTCCACTGCTAATCCAAAGTTATCAAGGATTGTCGCGCCGATGTCTCCGAAGCTTGCGCCTTCCTCAAGATACTTACCGTTCTTGATTGATGGAGAATAAACGAGGAATGGAACCTTCTCTCTTGTATGGTCAGTTCCTTTATAGGTTGGATCGTTTCCGTGGTCAGCTGTAATCATGAGGACATCATCTTCTCTCATAACCTTGATGAGTTCGCCGAGTCTCACATCGAATTCCTCTAACGCCTTTGCGTAGCCTTGAGGATTTCTTCTGTGTCCGTATTCGGAGTCGAACTCGACGAGGTTTACGAAACACATTCCGGTCCACTCGTCATTCTTGACCTGCTCGATTGTCTTATCCATGCCATCCATATTGGAGACTGTCTTGACTGTCTTTGTGACGCCTGCGCCATTGAAGATATCTGAAATCTTACCAACGCATGATGTCATGTATCCGTTGTCCTTTAAGATATCCATATCGGTTTTGACAGATGGGGATAATGCGTAGTCGTGTCTATTAGGTGTTCTCTTGAATGAGTTCTTGTCCTCGCCGACGAATGGTCTAGCGATAATTCGTCCAAGATACCATTCAGGCTTCATGCAAATCTCTCTAGCGATTTCGCAGCATCTATAGAGTTCTTTAACGCCGGTTGTTTCTTCGTGAGCGGCAATTTGGAGAACCGAATCTGCAGATGTATAAACGATAAGAGAATTATCTCTCTTCTGCTCTTCGCCCAACTTAACGAGAATCTCAGTTCCGCTGGATGAATAGTTACCGATTAACTTATGACCAGTTCTTGCCTCAAGCTCATCCATGAGTTCTTTAGGGAATCCTGTATCGGTGAATGTGACGAATGGTTTTGTTGTGTAAACGCCCATCATTTCCCAGTGACCTGTCATTGTGTCTTTGCCATTGGACATCTCACGCAATCTCATAGAGAAAGCGTTTGGATGATCGTGAACCGGTTTGACGCCTTTGATATCGGCAAGCTCGCCAATACCCATGGATTCCATAACTGGAACATCGAGACCACCAACAGCCTCAGCTGTATGAGCCCATGTATTTGTTCCTACATCATCGAAAAGAGCTGCATCCGGTTCTTCGCCGATGCCTGCTGAGTCTGCAACAATGAGGAATACTCTCTTGTATTTCTTGTAATTCATAAAAATAACCCTGCGTTATTTATAACGCCCTATATATTAGTCTATTTTCTTCCCATTAACAAATCATAAGCACTTGTAATACGTTTTGTAGATACTTCGGTATAGATTTGTGTGGTCGCTAGATTGGTATGTCCAAGCATTTCCTGGACCGCTCTAAGCTCGGCACCTTGCTCAAGTAGGTGAGTTGCGAAGCAATGCCTTAATGTGTGAGGCGATATTTCAGCATCGATTCCGGCCATTGCAGCGTATTTCTTAACTTGTTTGAAGAAGTATTGGCGGGAGATTGGTTTTCCCTCTCTATTGAGGAATACATACTTTGTATCCCTTCCTGGATTACGTCTTCTAACTAAATGGACATAATTGCCCAAATACTGCAACGCGAAATCGGATACAGGCACGCTTCTCTGTTTATTGCCTTTGCCAATAATGGTAATGATTCGGGATTGGAAGTTAACCTCGCCCATTTTCAATTCACATAATTCAGATACACGAAGGCCCGTAGCGTACATGATTTCAAGCATGGCTCTATCTCTCGTTCCAGAATCGCTTGTGATGTCTGGCATCTCTAATAGAGTCTCCACTTCTTCAATCGTCAAGACCGTTGGAAGTCTCTTTGGCATCTTTGGTGAATCGAATTTCTTTATCTCCTCGGTGATATAGCCTTCGCCCGATAAGAAAACGTAGAAACTGCGGATGGCGCTGATACGTCTAAGGATTGTGGATGTTGCCAATCCTTGTCCATCTGCGAATTTGATGTAGTCTTCTATGTCTCTAGCGTATAAATCATCAGTTGTTTGGGCATCTGGACGCATTTTAAAGAACATCTTGAGGTCTTCAGCGTAATTTGCGATTGTGGTCTTCTCCACGCTTTTTTCGACAACGAGGTGCTGAAAGAACAAATCAATTGCATCACTTATGTCTATTGCCATCTTTCTTAACCTCCTTTGCACGCACGAGCGCAGTCTTCTTCATCTTTCTATTTAAGTCATTGATGAGAAGTCTCGTCTCGTCTTCTTTCTCATATTCCTCATAATTGAAGAGACTCATTTGGATATCCTCATCTTTTGGGTTGATCAAATTCTGAAGAGTGACCCCGATTAGTCTAACCATCGTCTTGGAATAGTATTTCTCGTATAAATCGACCGCGGTGTTATAGATAACCTCGAATTCATTTGAAGGTTCCCGTAGGGAAACCGATTTATTGTGGCTCTTAAACCCCGAATCTTTGACCACTAGCTGGACAGTCTTACCTTTTTTGCCGTCTTTTTTGCAGTCCTGAGATACCCATTTTGCGAGTTCAGAGAGTTTTAACTCCACTTCATCCATATCGTCTGTGTCATATGCGAATGTTTCTGCATGACCACATGACTTAGGATCCCAAGGCTCTGTATCGACGACATCGCTGCCGTATCCGTGTATCCATTCGTCAACTGTCGATAGTCGATCACCGAGCATTCTCTCGATGACTGGATCCTTCTCTTCAATCTTCTTGGCAAGGTCGCCAATGGTAGCGACGCCAATGGCTCTCAGGCGAGGCGATGTCTTCTTTCCAATTCCGAAAAAGTCTTCAATCGGGAGTGGGTATAGCATCTTCTTGATGTCTCTTCTTCTGATGATTGTTAGTCCCATCGGCTTCTTCATGTCGCTTGCCATCTTGGCTAAGAATTTGGTTGGAGCAATGCCGATAGAGCACTTGAGCCCGATTTGTTCGAGTAATCCATTTTGCAAATCAGTGAGATACGCAACAGGATCTTCCACTCCTTTTAAGGCTTTTGTCATATCAACAAAACCTTCGTCAATAGAAGCCTTCTCTATTACGCTTGAATATTTAGATAGATACGCGAAGAACGAACGAGAGAGCATCGAGTAATAATGATAGTCACCGTCAAGGTAAACGCCATTTGGACAGAGTTGTCTTGCCTGGTAGATTGGCATAGCGGAATGCACACCGTATTTACGTGCCTCGTAGTTGCATGTTGAAACGACCGAACGAGATCCGTGTCCGCCCACGATAACTGGCTTTCCAACCAATGATGGGTCACGAATTTCCTCGGCTGTTGCAAAGAATGCATTGAGGTCTATGTGCATGATAATTTTGCTCATAAGCCAATTATACTCCTTAAATATTATGTTAACAAATCATCTTAAGAGACATTTGGAAGGGGTAAAACAAAAAGTGGTCACCATTTTTGATAAACCACTTAAATGCTTTTAGTTTCACAAATTTAGGAAAGTTAGTTATTATCGCAACTAATCAATTCCGTGAAACGACTACAAAAGTACTAATTCTCTACTTACTCAGCAACCACTTCTGCCACTGTTTTAGTAGCTTCATCGAGTGTTTCGTTGAGTTCTTTGATGAGTTTCTTGCCCTCTTCATAGAGTTTCATGGACTCATCGATTGAGAGTGTGCCACCCTCTACACTTCTGACGATTTCCTGAAGTCTAGCGAGCTTGCATTCGAATGACATTTCCTTGTTTTCTTCCATCTTAGTTCTCCTTATTTATCAACTGTTGAGACGACTATTCCGTCTTTCATTTTTGTCTTGATCTTCTGTCCTGGCTTAACGTCTTTTATGGACTTAACAACCTTGCCATCTTCGGTTTCTGTGAGTGAGTATCCTCTAGATAAAACCTTATATGGATTGAGTGCATCCAACTCTTTTTCTAGAGTGTTAATGCTATTCCGTTTTTTGTCAATTAATACCTTGATTCCATTATCAAGTCTCGTGTTGTAGTTATCCACTTCCACTTTTGCTTTCAAATATTGGGAAGCCGGATTTATGAAGAATGGACGCTCAGCGAGATTCTTGACCTTGAGTCTTAAATCATCGAGGTAATCTTCTATTCCTTCTTGCAGTCTCTCTTCCATATCCATCAAGAATGATTGGACTTCCTCGATGTTTGGGGTTGCGAGTTCCGCCGCTGCCGTTGGGGTTGATACCCTCTTATCAGAAACGAAATCGATAAGGGTGAAGTCTATTTCATGACCGATTGCAGAGATGACTGGCATCTTGGATTTAGCCACTGCTCTAACCAAAGTCTCATCGTTGAAGCACCATAAATCCTCAATTGAACCACCGCCACGGGCGATAATCAGGGTATCTAGATTCGCTTCTTGAGCAAGGTTAAATGCCCTCAATAAGTCAACTGGAGCATCATCACCCTGCACTAATGAGTAATAGATATGGAGGTTAACTAATGGCCAACGTCTTGCGATATTGCGTCTCAAATCAGCTTCTGCCGCCGAATCTTTACCCACGATTATTCCGATATTTTGAGGGAATCTAGGTATCTCGCGCTTGCGGGATTCATCAAATAAACCCTCTTCATACAGTTTTCTTTTAAGTTTTTCCAATTCGAGTAATAGGTTGCCTTTGCCATATTGCTCCATTTTATCTACTCTAAAAGAGTAGCGGCCTCTTGGTGCGTATACAGTAACCGAACCGGTTGCAAGTACCTCATCCCCCTCTTTTGGGTCGAACTTGAGGCCATATAGGGAATTACCCCACATTGTGCAGGAAATAACCGACTCATCGTCCTTTAAATCAAAAAACACACCCGAGCGATAAATCTTCCAGTTGGAGATTTCGCCTCTGACGGTGAGGTTTCTTAGGGTGAAGTCACCCTCTAATTTGTCTTTGATGGCTTCGTTCAGCTCTTTGACCGATACGAAATTGTCTTTATTCTGCACGGATGAGCACCTTATCGAGAATAGCGTTGACGAACTTGAAATCCTTTAATGGATCGCAATATGTCTTAGCGTGTTTGATTGCGACATCGATGACGATTCTCTTATCGATATCTGTTTCAACGTAATGGAACTGTGCATAAGCGACAAGTAAAACGGCCTGCTCGACTCTGTTGAGACGATCAAAAGTCCACTTCTTCATGTTGGCGTTATATACAGGAATTATCTCGTTAATATGCTTAATTGATTCGAGGACAACCTTCTTTAAATAGTTGTCGCATTCTTCGTATGGTCTTTCCGCTAAACCAGAAATGATATCTTCGATATCAACTTCCCATCCCATCGAGACGTAAGTCAAGACATCGTAGACAGCAAAGACTGCTATCTTCTGTGTTTGGTTTCTTGTCATTTCGCGTGTATTTTCCATAGATCAATATTGCTGAGTATTACTCAGGCCGGCATTAGTTTAGCATAAAGATATTGAAAGTGGCATATAAAACTACTGAATTAAGCGTTTTCACGGCTAACACCCATTTTGCTGAGTATTTATGCATAAAAGAAAACCCAGCGTTTGAGCCGGGTTATATCTTTATATTAATAATTAATATACGGATGAGACGTGTACGTTGATTTTGAATGGGACTGCCTCACACATCATCGCGATGCTGCTGGCGACACTTTCCTGAATCTTGAGACAGATGTCTTTCATATTGGCATTTGTCTTCTTGGAGATTGCAACGTCGATTGTGATGTCGACTTTGCCATCCTTACGGAATGTTGTCGTAACAGGGTTTGCGAGTGCGAATAAGCCTTTGCCCTTACGTTTGACGTTAACGTCTGAGATGGAGTTAGTGGCGATTGTCGCTATCTCCTCGAAACAGCGACGTGAAATACCCATGTATCCGTTATTTTTGAAGTTGTTGAGATAATAGTAATTTGCGTCCATAGCTGTAATTGTATTTGATTTTTTAAATAAATCAATTATTTGAGTTCTTCTAAGACACGGGCAGCGATCTTGTCTGCTGTGAATCCGATGGCCTCGATTGCTTTATTTGCTGGAGCGGAGACACCATACTGGTCATAGGAGATGACGTGGTCAGCATACTTGTACCATGTTGCGCCGTGTGCCATTTCGATTGCGACACGCTTTGCACGTGGGAGGTTGAGGACTGAGTCCTTATATGCCTTATCCTGCTCGTCGAAGATTTCGCAGCAAGGCATTGAGACGATCTTAACCTTGTAGCCATTCTCTTCGAGAATAGGTTTGATTGCGACTGCTAATCCGACTTCTGAACCAGCTGCGATTAACTCAACGTTTGCGTTCTCGTTCTCTAAGACTGTATATCCGCCTTTTCTGACGCCTGCTTCGCTTGAGTTCTCGTTCAATGGGAGGTTCTGACGGGAGAGGATGAGACATGAGACATGGCTCTTCTCTTCGAGTGCGCACTTCCATGAAGCGATTGTCTCTCTTGAGTCGCATGGTCTATAGACACGGACGTTTGGAGTAGTTCTTAATGAAGCGAGCTGTTCGATTGGCTCGTGTGTTGGTCCATCTTCTCCAACTGCGACTGAGTCGTGTGAGAGGAGGAAGATTTCTGGGAGGTGCTGGATAGCAGCCATACGGATTGCATTCTTGAAGTAGTCTGCGAAGACGAGGAATGATCCGCCATATGTGATGTAACCGCCGTGGAGGAGGATACCATTATTAATGGTAGCCATACCGAATTCTCTGATTCCGTAGTTGACGTTTCTTGCGTTTCTTGTTGCTGGACCGAATCCTGGATCACCCTTGATTTCGGTCTTAACTGATGCTGCGACGTCTGCTGATCCACCGAGTGTGAATGGGATTGCTTCAGCGACTTTTGCAACGACCTTACCGGAAACGTTTCTTGTTGCCTGGTTAACCTCTGGCTCGATTTCGTCTAACTTAGCGATATATGGAGCGACGTTACGTGCGAATGCGTTTTTGAGTGTGACAGCTGCTTCTGGGTTTGCTTTTTCCCATGTTGCTCTCTTCTCGACATATGCGGCATAGGCTTCTGCGCCTCTTGCGGCAAATGTGTCTTCCATGTTGTCGTAGACTTCAGCTGGAACGGTGAACTCTGGTTCAACGAAACCATAGTTTGCCTTAGCTGCGTCGCCGATTTCTTTTCCTAAAGGAGAACCGTGGCACTTATTTTTGCCTTCGAGCGCTGTTCCGTATCCGATCTTTGTGTGGAGGATGATGACTGTTGGAGCGTCTGTTGATTTCTTAGCCTCAACGATTGCATCGTCGATTGCAGCCATATCTTCGCCGTTTGGAACATCGATGACATTCCAGTGAACGGATTTGAATCTCATCGCGACGTCATCATTCATGGAATTTGATGTTGGTCCGTCGAGTGTAGATACGTTCTCATCATAGATGAGGATTAATTTATTGAGTTTCTGGAGTCCAGCGAATGAGATGCATTCCTGTGAGATGCCTTCTTCTAAGCATCCGTCACCGCATAAGCAGTATGTGTAGTGATTCATGACCTCAGCGCCATTTGGATATGATGCTGCGATGCCTGCTTCTGCCATAGCCATACCGACAGCCTGGCCGATGCCCTGTCCTAATGGGCCTGCTGATGCATCAACTCCGTCTGTCCATCCGACTTCTGGGTGGCCTGGAGTCTTTGAGTGTAACTGTCTGAAGTTCTTCAAATCATCCATTGTGACTTTGTAGCCGGTGACGTGAAGCATTGAGTATAAAAGAGCGCATGTGTGACCGCTTGAGAGAACGAATCTGTCTCTGTTAACCCAATTTGGGTTCTTAGGGTCTGCAACGATGTGGTTCTTATAGAGAACATACATTGCTGGTGTGATGTCTAATGCCATGCCTGGGTGGCCGCTGTTAGACTTGTTGATCATATCGATTAATAAGGATCTGATCGTGGCGACAGATAATCTGTCAATTGGCTTGATTTCCATGTTTTGCTCCTGTTGTGTTATTGAATTGCACGTGATTAGCACGTTCGCATTAATTGTCTGCTTTTTCTTTCAAATCGTAAGGAGTATCTATCATTATTTGATAGACAATCTTGACAACTTGCTTATTCGGCTTTGATTTGGATGCCGACTGCATCGAGCGCTTCATCTGAGCATGTGCCTGGAGCTTTGCTCATTGGGTCGACTGCCTGGAGGTTCTTAGGGAAGGCCATAACATCTCTGATGTTGTCAGTTCCGCAAAGAATCATTGTGAGTCTCTCTAAGCCGAGAGCGAATCCTGCGTGTGGAGGTACGCCATACTTGAATGCGTCGACGAACCATCCGAATTTTCTTGCGACGTCCTCGTCTGATAATCCGAGGAGGTTGAAGATCTTCCACTGGGTGTCGTGGTCATAGATTCTCATTGTGCCACCGCCGGCTTCATATCCGTTGATGACAATGTCATATGCATAAGCGAGTACCTTCTCTGGGTCCTCGTCTAAGTAATGGAGGTCCTCATCGCGTGGACGTGTGAATGGATGGTGTTCAGCTGAGTATAAGCCTGTCTCTTCAATCTTCTCGAACATTGGGAAGTTGATGATCCAGAGCAAGTCATATGTATTTGGCTGGATGAGACCCATCTCTTTGGCGAACTTTGTTCTGATTGCGCCGAGTCCGAAGTCGATCCAACGTCTGTTGTTCTGCGAGCAGAATAATACGAGGTCATCTTCTTTGAGCTCAAGGTTAGCGATTAACTCTGCCTTGATGTCCTCGGATAAGAACTTGGTGAATGAGCCGACGAGCGCGCCGTTCTCAATCTTCATGTTCATTAAAGGCTTGATGTGGAACTTGTTAGCTTCTAACTGAAGTTCGTCCATTTTCTTTCTGGAGGTCTCTTTGCCTTTTCCTGGGATAACTAAGCACTTAACATAGTTAACTGTCTTAAATCCCTCGAAATCGCACTTTTTCATGATATCAGTGATATCGTGGAGCTCTAAACCATAACGTGTGTCTGGCTTATCGCTTCCGAAGCGGTCCATTGCTTCCCAGAAATCCATTCTTCTGAGAGGTAACTGGATGTCGTAGTTGACGATTTCTTTGAAATATCTCTTTAACATTCCCTCGGCGAGTTCAAGAACCTCATCCTGGTTGAGGAATGATGTCTCGACGTCGATCTGGGTGAATTCAGGCTGACGGTCTGCTCTTAAGTCTTCGTCTCTGAAGCACTTTGCGATCTGGTAGTATCTTTCGACGCCGCCGATCATCAAGAGCTGCTTAAAGAGCTGAGGTGACTGCGGGAGAGCGTAGAATGAGCCGTGATGTAATCTTGATGGGACGATGTAGTCTCTTGCACCTTCTGGGGTTGCGAGGTTAAGGATTGGAGTTTCAACCTCTAAGAAACGGTTGTCATCAAGGTATTCGTGGGTGATTTTGACGATCTTTGCTCTTGTTCTTAAGTTGTTGAGCATGCAAGGACGTCTGAGGTCGAGGTATCTGTAAGTGAGTCTTGTGTCCTCAAGAGCATCGGTCTTGTCTGCGATGATGAATGGGGTTGTCTCTGACTTGTTGATGACCTCTAATGACTCAACGATGACTTCGACGTCACCGGTTGGGATCTTCTTGTTTGGAACTTCTTTCTTTGCGACTGTTCCTGTTACGTGGATGACGTATTCGGTTCTGACATCTGGGACTTTTGATGAGTCCTGGACCGTTAACTGGACGATGCCTGTGTTGTCTCTTAAGTCGATGAATTCGATAGCGCCTAAGTTTCTTCTTGTTGAAACCCAGCCGACGAGTTCAACTTTTTCTCCGACGTTCTCAAGTCGAAGCTCTCCGTTATACTTGTTTCTTAACATAGTTAAATAGTCTCCTATTCTTCATGATGGCAGCAGCAGTGTCCGCCGCAGCAACCTTCATCGTGTTCTTCATTTTCGCAGTTGCAGTCTCCGCCGCAGCAGCACTCGTTCTCCTGAGGATTGATTAAATTCTCAAGGGTTCTATCGATGTTGTGGAGAGGGACTTCAATCTGCTCTTGGGTGGCGAGGTTCTTGACGTTGACCACTCCTCTTTCGAGTTCGTTTCCGCCAACGATAATCGCGAACTTTGCCTTTCTCTTGACGGCCTTCTTGAACATTGAGCCCATCTTGCCGTTTGCAAGAGGAGTCTCTGCCGAGAAGCCGAAGCTTCTGACCATCATCGTGAGGTTGAATGCCTCATCGAGCATATCTTCGCCAACTGGCATGACATAGAAGTCAACGCCGTCGGTGATTTCATCTAATAAATGGTTGTCGTTCATGACATTGACGACACGTTCCATACCCATGGCAAAGCCAACACCTGGGAGGTCTGGTCCGCCGAGAGCCTTGACGAGGCCGCCGTAGTGACCGCCACCGCCCAATGCGCCGTAGTCTTTGCCCTCATCGCTGATCGCGTGGATTTCAAAGACGACTTCTGAATAGTAATCAAGGCCTCTTACGAGTCCGTCATCGATTTCGTATTCGACGCCGAAGTCATTGATGATTGAGAGAGTGTCATAGAATCTCTTCTCTGAGTTCTCTGATAAGTAATCCTTGAGCTTAGGTGCGCCTTTTGCGATTTCCTGGTCTGCTGGAACTTTGCAGTCGAGGATTCTAAGCGGGTTGAGCTGAAGTCTCTCTTTGCAGTCAGGGCACATATTGTCGATGTGCTTGCTGAAATATTCGACTAAAGCCGCTCTATAATTTGTTCTTGTCTCATCGTCTCCGATTGAATTAATCTTAAGATTAACCTTATTGAATCCGAGATTTTGCATCATATGGACTGCCATGATGATGATCTCGGCATCCGCTCTAGCTGAGTCTAAGCCGATCTCTTCAACTCCGAACTGGTGGAACTGACGATATCTGCCTAATTGAGGTCTTTCATAGCGGAACGCTGGTCCGTGGTAGAAAACCTTGATTGGGAGGTCTTCTGTTGCATAGTACTTGTTGGAAACGATGCTTCTTACGATTCCCGCTGTGAACTCAGGTCTCATTGTGACTGAGCGGTTGCCCTTATCTAAGAAAGTGTACATTTCCTTTCTGACGACATCTGAGCTTTCGCCTGTGCCGCGTGAGAATACTTCGGTATGTTCAAGGACTGGTGTCTCAAGTCCCTTGTATCCGTATAATTCGGCTGTAGATTTGAGAACAAAAGAAACATAGTTATGCTGTTTGGCTTCTGCTCCAAAAATGTCGTGTGTGCCTTTAACTGGTGTGTAATCCATGTGTTGTTCTCCTTTCATTAATGCATGATTCTATGCACCTCATAGACGCCTTTGACGCCTTTCAGTGCGCTGAATACATCTTCCAACGTTCGTGCGTCGGTGATGTAGATACTTGCCGTTACGATTACGCTCTTTGTGTTGCGTACGACTTTTGCTCTCAAGTCACGGCAGTTAACGTTTTTCGATGAGAGCAATGCGAGCACGTCTGCGAGTAAGCCAACGTGGTCGTGTGCGGAGATGGAGATATCGGCTGGGTAAACCGCTACCCCGAGGTTCTCCTTCCAATAGACGTCGATTAATCTATTGCCCGCGTCGGCGCAGTTTGGACAGTTCTTTCTATGAACGCCAACGCCTTTGCCTTTGGTGATATATCCGACGATTTCGTCGCCTGGGATAGGTCTGCAGCATTTCGCTAACGTCATAGCGATCTTTGTTGCACCCTTAATATATACAGGATACTTGTCGTCATTTTTAATGACAGCTTTGCTAATCTTGAGCGCTGATTTCTTGACTCTGATGCCCAAGAAGTCAATTACGTGGTTGATCTGGATGCTCTTGTTTCCGATGGAAGCATAGAATTCATCGAGGTCTTTTGCGTGGAACTGCTTGAAGAGCTCATCGTTGTTCTCAACAAGTTGAGCCATCTCTCCTTCGCCTTTGCTCTGAGACTTGAAGGCGTCAGCGAGCATTTCCTTGCCACGAACTATGTTCTCCTCTTTCATCATTTCAGCTTGCTTCTTCATGATAGCGCGCTTGATGTGAGATTTGGCCTGCGAGGTCTTTGCGATCTCAAGCCATGAGTTATTTGGTCCAGGAGATGTCTTGGAAGTCTTGATTTCGCAGACGTCTCCGGTCTTTAAGGTTGTGTTTAATGGAACGAATTGACCGTTGACCTTGCCACCCACTGCCGAGTCGCCAACTTTCGTGTGGACTCTATAGGCGAAGTCAAGGATTGTTGCACCTGTTGGGAGGTCAATGACCTTTCCTTTAGGCGTGAATACGTATACGTTCGCGTTGAAGATGTCGTTTGAGAGGGAAGACATATATTCTCTAGCATCTTCTCCCGCTTCTTCTCTAGATGACATTGAGACGAAGTCACGGAACCAATGCAAGTTGTTCTCGATGTCCTTCTGCTCTTCTCTAGCGTTATATCCGCCACCTTCTTTATATCTCCAGTGCGCAGCGATGCCCGATTCAGCGACCTCATCCATCTTCTCGGTTCTGATCTGAACTTCATAGATGTTTCCGTCGCCTGACATAATCGAGGTATGGAGCGACTGATACATGTTTGGCTTAGGCATAGCGATGTAGTCTTTGAAACGTCCTGGCAATGGTTTATACGTTGCGTGAACAAGTCCAAGGATTTCATAGCAGCTTAATTCAGTATCGGTGATGACACGGATTGCGAGAACGTCATATAAGTCCTCGAATTCATAATCCTTGAGGTACATTTTGCGGTAAATCGAATAAATCGATTTGACACGTGATTCCATTCTGAACGGAATCTTGTTCTCATAGAGGATGTCTGCGATTCTCTTCTTTAAGTTCTTGAGTGATTCCGCACGGTTATCGGTGTTCTCATCAAGAAGTTTGAGGATTCTTTCGTATGCATCTGGGTTGATATGCTTTAAGCATAAGTCTTCCATTTCGGACTGAATCTTATATAAACCTAATCTATGGGCGATTGGCGTGAAGACATCTAACGTTTCTTGCGATAAGGCAATCTGTCTTTCAGGCTTCAACGCGTCTAATGTTCTTAAGTTATGAAGTCTATCAGCGAGTTTGACGATGATGACTCGAACGTCTTTTGCCATGCCGAGGAATATCTTTTTATGGTCTTCCGCTTCAAAGTCGATATCCGTTCTATGGGAGAGCTTCATTCTCTGAATCTTCGTCAAAGCGTCAACGATGATTGATACTTCCTCTCCGAACATCTCGGTGATTTGCTCGATTGTGACGTCCGTATCCTCTACAACGTCATGGAGCAAGGCCGATGCGATTGTTGCAGGTCCTGCGCCTAATGAAGCGACGATATACGCGACTTCGATCGGGTGAACGATATATGGCTCACCGGACTTTCTAACGATGCCTCCATGCTTCAAATTGGCGAGGTCGTAAGCCTTCTGAATGAGGTTGCGATCTGCGTCATTTGTAATATAGGTAAAATACAACGCTTTTAAGTCGTCGAATGAATGCATTGGATATCCGCCGTTAGGAAGAATCTGGTTGTGAATAATCTCGTCGTGGAACATAACGCGTATATTATGTGCATTTACGCATGTAAAGACAACAAAAAGAAGGGACAAGTCCCTTCATTTGTAAGCGTTTTCTCTTATTGTCTCTCGGCGAATAATGACAGTGTTTTCTTGCCTCTAAATTCGTCAACCGCAAAGGTGATTTGGAGGTCTGTAACAGTGTCTTCTGGGAAGGTGTTTTCGCTGATTGAGAAGCTGAATAACTTCACGTCTTTGCCGACAAAACACGATAGGAACCTGCCGTCTTTTGTGTATGTAAATCCTTTGGTGTACATGTTTTTAAGCAAGAATTTCGGCTCTGGCCATTCCTGTCCAAAAGGACCAAAAGATTCGATGAGATGGTAAGTATTCATGTTGCAGTCATCTAGAGATATCTCGATTAAACCGTCGTTCTTCTTCTCAAGTTTGTGCTTGATTGCGAAGAATGAGAATTCCTTCTTGAACTTCTCGAAGTCCTCTTCTCTTATGGTGACGCCTCCAGCAAAGCTATGACCGCCGTATGCAACTAAGTCAACCTTAACGTGGGTCAGACACTCAATTACGTCGAATCCCGCTCTTGATCTTACTGAACCAACTAAGAGTCCAGGTTTTGCATCAGCCGGCGAGAATACAACGCACGGGAGCGCGTGTTCCTGTAATAATCTATTAGCGATTAAGCCATTCAATCCTTCTGGAATGTCGGCTTTAACGACAATTGCCGGCGTACCTTCTTCGATATTGAAGCTCTCTGCAGCGGCTTTCGTTTCCTCTTTTCTATGTTCGTTGATGTTGTCTAAGAAGATGGCGATTGCCTCTTTCTTGGCTTTATCGTTCTCCGCGAAATAGGCGATGAGTCTATTGATTGATTTAGGGTCTTTCTCCATACGACCAACCGCGTTGATCTTAGGGATGATTTCAAGCTGCAATACTTTAGTATCCACCACCGGTTTCTTGGTCAATGCGTATATCTCGCTGTATTTGACGTTCTCAAGGTGTTTGGTGAGGAGTCTAACGGCCACTCTGTTATGGCCCTTTAGAGGCATCATGTCAGAGATGAGCGATATTGTTCCAAGGGTGAATAGATAATCGTCTCTTTTGCCTAAAAATGGCATGGAGAACAAGAACGAGAGGAAGCCTGCGCTGATTGGATACTCGCCATACTCCAGTAAAACTGGATGGATGATGATATCGGCGTTTGGAAGCTTTCCTTCCTCGATTGTGTGATGGTCTAAGACGATGACGGTCATTCCGAGTTCTTTAGCCTTATCGACGGCCTCGAAAGCGGATATTCCGTTATCGCATGTGAAAATGATTGAGTATCCGGATGCTGCGATTCTTTCGACATTCGCCACATTCAGTCCATACCCGTCTTTATATCTCGATGGAAGATAGCCATTTGCGATGATTCCGCGTTCTCTGAGGGCTCTTACGAGAATGGATGTAGCCATAACGCCATCCGTGTCGTAATCGCCGTAGACGAGGATTTTTTCCTTGTTTTGCTTTGCAAGGTTCAAACGCTCGATAGCCTTGTTGACCGATTCCGCGCCGTCTATGCGCGGGATTAAATCAAAAGAGGGCGCCTCTTTAAGACGCCCGTATTCCTCGATATCGAGATTGTAGAATTTTAAGAGTTCCTCTAAGATCGCCATTAGTCGTTGATGCCAATGATGATAGCCTCTTCAGGCTCAGCTCCTTTTCTTCTGCCGATGTTTTCTTTTGCCTTTGTCTCTTTCTTTGTTCTCTTAAGAGAGTTCTTGAGAATCATGAACCACTTGGAGAATAACTCACATGCTGGAACAAGGAGTGTTGTGATGAATGCGACTAAGACGACTAATCCAACAGCCATTCCTAAGAATGCTGATGAGAATGTTGATGGGCCAAGGCCGTAATAGAGAATTGCGACGAAGGCGATTAAGAGAGACATGACGAGCATATCGCCTGAAGCCTGTTTTGAGCCTTCCTTTAAGCAAGCGATGCCGAACTCGCGTGATGATTTGTCTTTCTCGTGTGAATCTGCTGCAAGCTCTTTCTCTTTATTAAAGATAAATAAGGATAAGAGGAATGCGACGATTGTTGTTGTTAAGACACCCATTGAAGCGACTGGGTTAACAGCGATTCTTGTAAGAGCGAAGAATCCTGCAACTGTGACGCCTGATGCTGCTGCAACGAGGGTTGAAGCAACTGCTCTAGATGGTTTGAATCTCAATGCGAAGTAGACGAGTAATGCTGCAAGTGAGACTGCAACTGCCACATATACTGTTCCAAGTGATGGGGTGCCAACGCTTGTGACGACGTTCTGTGCCTGAACATAGATTGTGTTTGTGTTGTAGAGTTCGTCGTTTGCCTGCTTTAATGCGCCCTGGAGTGAATATGTGTTTGTATCACCGCCGACATTGACTGTGAAGACTGCTTCATTTTCGATGTCGAAGTGCTTATTCAATGTAACATTGAAGTAATAAACGTCATACTGGGTTTCGTCATCTGTCATGTAGATTGAACCCTGTTCGAGGATGATGTCATCGACGTATGCGTTGAGTGACTTCTCTCCGTTCATGATGTAGGAGAAGAAATCGTCTTTAACCTGCTGCTTAGTAGCTAAGAGCAATGTTGCGTTTGTGCCGCTTTCGACACGGTATTCAAGAGAGATTGCTGTCTGGTCTGCATAAGCGTTTGCATAGTTATATGCATTGCCGTTGATTGCTGAGAATACTGAGACGCCAGCGATTGATGCGACCGCTAAGACTGCCGCGACGATTGCCATTGGCTTCTTTGCCTTTGAGAAATCCTTCTCATAAAGAGGTCCGAAGAATGTCTGTTTCTCACCGTTTGCGAGGTTAGGAACCTTTGCTGTGTCTACGCCATAGAACTGAGCGATCTTGCCGTCTGTGTTCTTGTCGTTAGCGAGTAACCATGACTCGATTCTGAGTAAGATGAGGTTTGCGACTAATCCGAAGAATCCGCCGATGACGAGCATTAAGCCCATCTTGGAGAATGCGCCAGGGATTAAACCATAGATGCAGATGCCTGAGATGATGGAGATTAATCCAGCATCGATTGTAGGCCATAATGTCTTCTTGATAGCTTCGCTATGTGCTTTCTTGATGGTACGTCCTTTGTAGAGTTCCTCTTTCATCTTAGCGAAGTAGTAGCATCCGCCGAATGCGCTTGCGATTAAGGCAAGGGCGAGACCGACGACTGCGCCGATACCGAACTGTGCTGAGAAGTAACCGAAGAGCATGAGTGTTCCGATTACTGTGAATGATGCGTTTGCGATAACTGCGAGAGCGCCCATTCTATAGAAGAGAGAGATGATGACCACTGCTGCAACGAGTGTTACGAGGGTAGCGATCATTGTTAAGTTGAAGGCTGGAGAAATGTGCCAATCACCTGCTGTTGCAAGTTCTTCAACAGATGCTGTGATGACGTGGTTGAATGCGTATGAGACTTCACATCCCTGTCCTTCTCCTAAGATGCTTCCATAATCTGAAGCGTTGAGGAGTGATTTGTAGTAGACGGCTGCTAAATATGCTGCGCCTGCTTTAGACTCATCGAACTTATCGTCTTTGATAGCTGTTGAGTTAGGGATGATCTGGAATCTTTCGTAATCGTGGTCATCGTCGTCGTTGTCGTACCATGCCTGGTTTGGAGCTTCACCGAAGACCAAACGCTTTGACATGTTGACATCATAGTCTTCTGCGCTTGTTGCTGTTGCAGCTGCGAATGTGTCAGCTTCCTGCTTGTTGTTCCAAAGAACGAGGTAGCAGTCTTTTGCTTCGACGTTTTCCTCTTCGTTTGCTGCCTGGGTGTTGTCCTTGCAGTAATTGATGAGTTCGGCTAATTTGCCGTTTTCGCCTTTGCACTCTTCACTGACTTCGATTGTGACGACCGGGATTGTTCCGTTGTTGATGTAACGAATATCTGCTTCGTATCCATCGAATAACGTTTCATAGCAGTCATAATGTGGTGCATTTTCTTCTGTTTCTTTATCGCCTGCTCCGACACCGATTGAGATGTTGCCGCCGCTGAATGGCAAGTAGTTTGCCAAATAGTTGTATTCGGTATCATCATCAGATGTGCCTCTGACTGAGACGATGAGGGTATCTGTGCCCTGTTTTGTGACTGTGGCGTTTGCGCCCCAGTTTTCGAGTCTATATTCGAACTCTTCTGCTACGGCGTCGAGCATCTGGGTTGTTGCACCTGTGTCCTCGTTGCCATAGTAAGCGTCTGGTGAGACGCCTGTTAATTTGCTATCTGTGCTGTCTTTCTTAAGAACCTTAAAGTAGAGATCTCTACCCGCTCCGTATGTAACATCTGTATCAAGGTCTGTGATACAAGAGCCGATTGTTGCGGCTCCTCCTACGATGAGGGCAGCGGTCAATAAGATGTAAGCTAGTCTTCTACGCATAATATCAGCCTCCGCGAGTTGCCCTGCACGAAAAAAGGCGTGCTGGCAAGCGTCAATGATTTTAACGCATACGAACACGCCTATACAAGTATGTATTTTCAATTTCTCTAAAAGAGAGTGTCTTGATATGGCTTTTTGAGGTGTGAATAAGCCTTTGGAGTGGCCATTCTTCCCCTAGGAGTTCTGTCGATGAGACCTATCATAATCAGGTATGGCTCATAAACATCCTCGAGGTTTGTGATCTCTTCGCCGATTGCACTGGCGATTGATTCTAATCCGACTGGACCACCGCGGAATCTTTCGATGATTGTCTTTAGGTAACGGATATCGACATCATCCAATCCTAAATCGTCAATCTTAAGAGCTTTTAAAGCGTGAGCGGCTAGCTCAACGTCAATCTTGTCCAAACCTTCGAATGAAGCGAAGTCTCTAACTCGTTTGAAGAGTCTATTTGCTATACGTGGGGTACCACGACTTCTCTTGGCAAGGAGGTCCACTGCACCTTTTGTGATCGGCATCTTCATTACTGCGGAAGTTCTTTCGATGATTCCTGCAATTTCATCCTCAGTATAGAAGTTGATTTTCTCAGAAATTCCGAATCTGGCACGCAATGGAGAAGATAGATCTCCTGCTCTAGTTGTAGCTCCAACAAGGGTGAATGGAGGCAATGGGAGAGTTATTGATTTAACGTTTCCGTCACGGTTCATCATGATGGTTAACTGGTAGTCTTCCATAGCACCATAAAGAACTTCTTCAACTTGTCTAGGAAGTCTATGAATTTCGTCAATGAAAAGTATATCGCCTGGTTCAATCTCACTTAAGATGGCGGCTAAATCGCCAGCTTTCTCAATTGATGGACCGTTTACGACTTTGATTTTTCCACCCATCTCATTCGCGATGACATAGGCTAGAGTTGTCTTTCCTAAGCCTGGAGGACCATATAAAAGGACATGGTCAAGGCATTCTTCTCTGTTTTTTGCTGCGCCGATGAAGATTCTGAGGTTACGTTTGAGTTCGCTCTGTCCAACATACTCTTTAAGAGTTTGTGGGCGAAGAGTCAAATCCTCCTGAACGTCCTCCACTTCTTTTTTGGCATCCACTAATCTTGCCATTGGAGATTATCCCTTTCTGAGAGCTTTGAGGGCTGCTCTTAAGATTTCCTGATCGCTCATGCCTGTTGCATCGATCTTGGCCAAGACATCATCGATATCTTTGACTTTGAAACCAAGCTGTTTGAGAGCGCTTCTGACATCAGCGAATCTCTCATCAGCCTTATTTTTCTTTGTGTTGGTCTCGGTGAGTTTGCCTTTGAGATCAAGAATGATCTGCGAGGCAGCTTTAGGTCCGATACCTGGGAGTTTTTTGAGGAATGAGACGTTGCTGCCTGCTATTGCAGCGAAGAGTTCCTGTGGGGTTGTTGTTGACAATGCGCTTAAAGCGGTCTTTGGACCAATACCCTTAACACCGATTAAGGCAAGGAATGCATCCTTATCCTCTTTTGTCTTAAAGCCGGCTAAATAATGGTCATTTTCGCCATATACTTCGTAACAGTAGACGATTGTTTCCTCGCCCATCACGAAAGACTCTGGCTTTGAGACGAATAATTCGTAAGCCACGTCACGGACATCAACTGCGATTGTCGACTCACCGATATATACGATTTTTCCTTTGAAATAATAATGCATACGTCATTTAGCCCAAGAAGAGCGCGAGCAAGATGACAAGCGATAAAATCGCGCTGCCGGAAAGCGACAATGCGGCGATGATGAATCCCTTGTTCTTCTCGTTCATCTAAGACATCCCTCCTTTAGTTGAAATATTCGAATGCGAAGTCGTCGATGTAGACGGTATCGCCATTTTTGGCGCCCTGCCTCTCTAATTCTTCTTCGATTCCTAACTTATCTAAGTATTTAACAAGTTTTGAGATACCCTCATCAGTCGAAACGTTGATGAGTCTATAGGTCTTAATAACCTGCTGTCCGATGATTCTCCAAGCACGTGCTCCTTCGGAGACAATCTCGAATTCGTGTTCTTGGCGTGCTCCATCGATATGAGCGTCGTAAACTTTGATTCCCGATTCTTCGGTCTGGCCTTTGAGTGGGAAGTCCGGAGTGATATCGATCAAGTTCTTTGCCTCGTTTAAGAGCTTATCAACGCCCTGGTGGGTAAGTGCGGATAATGGGAGCGATTCAAATCCGATCTTCTTGTCGAATTCGGCTTTTCTCTCCTCTGCCCCTTCTTCGTCCATTTTTGTTGCGACAACAATCTGAGGTCTCTGGTCTAGGTTAGCGCCATAGCCTTTGAGTTCCTCGTTGATGATTGTGTAATCCTCAAATGGGTCTCTTTCGCCTGACATGGAGACGAAATGGATTAAGACACGGCATCTCTCGATGTGGCGTAAGAACTCCAATCCGAGTCCTTTTCCTTCGTGAGCGCCTTCGATTAATCCTGGCATATCCGCCAAGACGAATGAACGGCCATTTCCTAAGTCAACAACGCCTAAGTTTGGCTCTTTTGTTGTGAACCAATAATCTGCCGCCTGAACGTTTGCTCTAGATACAACATTTAAAAATGTTGATTTACCGACGGATGGGAATCCGATGATACCGGCATCCGCGACTGACTTAAGCTCTAGGATAAGTCTCTTAACTTCTCCTGGATGTCCGTTTTCGCCGATTCTTGGAATGCGGTTGCGGGATGATTTGAAGCAAGCGTTTCCTCTTCCTCCACGGCCACCTTTGGCAACCATTACGGTATCTCCCTCTTTCTTGAGGTCAGCAATCAATCTGTGGCCTTCCTGCAAGTAAGCAACCGTGCCTACTGGGACTTCGATATATATGTCTGGAGCGTTGTGTCCGTACATGTTTTTCTTTTTTCCGACTTCGCCATCCTCTGCGATTGCGCAATATGAGTGACGATAACGGAATAAGTTATTGATGTTTCTGCATGCGATGAGGTAAATGGAACCACCACGACCGCCATTGCCGCCGTCTGGTCCACCCCATTCAGAAACTTTATCGTGCAAGAAAGAAATGTGGCCGTCGCCACCCTTTCCGCTTCTTACTTCGATTGTTACGTGATCAATTAATGGCATGCTGGTGCCTCCTTGAACTTGGCTAGTTCCTCACTGGTGAGTCTTAAATTCTTTTTGTTCTTTTTGATTCGAACCATCTCTTTGAAGAAATTCCAGCTGGTTCTGGTAGCCTTCTTGATGGTTGAATCCTCATCGTCTGTCCAAACGCATGGGACTTCATTAACCGTAAAGCCGTTGAGCTTAAGGAAATATAAATATTCAATGTCGAATGCGAATCCGTCGATTGTCTGGCGTTTAGCCATCTCTTTTGCGATATCAGCTCTAAAGAGCTTGAATCCGCATTGAGTATCATGAACCTTGAAACGGAACATCATCTTGGTCAAGACTCTAGAGCCCCAGGAGATGAATCTTCTCTTGGCGGTCTGCTTAACGACAATCGTTGCGCCCTTCATGTGTCTAGATGCAATCTGAGCGTCATATTTATCGAGGACTTTGAGCATTTCCTCGGTTGTTTTGAGGTCTGTTGCAAGATCCGCGTCCATGAATAAGACATAATCACCTGTTGAGACGAGTATGCCCTTATTGACGTTGTGTCCTTTTCCTGGATGGTTGTCATATGGCGCAAGGACGACGTTCTCAGGCATCGACTTCATTTCTTCTAGGGCGATGTTCTGGTTTTCTTCGTTGCTAGCATCTGTTACAACGACAATCTCAAAATCAATGCCTAATGCACTGTAATATGGAAGAGCCTTCTCTTTGATGTTCTTAAAAAGCTTTTCCGATTGGTTTTTTACCGGGAATATAACTGAAAGTTTCATACATTAATAATAGTAGAGTAAATACTCTATGACAACTAATCCTCATCATCGAGAGACAAGACTGACATGAATGCCTCCTGTGGGACCTCAACGGATCCAATGGCTTTCATTCTCTTCTTACCCTCTTTCTGCTTCTCGAGGAGTTTCTTCTTACGTGAGATATCACCGCCGTAGCACTTCGCTAAGACGTCTTTTCTCATTGAGCGGATATCGGCACGGGCAATGACTTTGCCGCCGATACTTGCCTGGACAGGGACCTCGAACTGCTGCTTAGGGATGATTTCCTTAAGTTTCTGAACGATGGTGATGCCTCTCTTATATGCGTCTGATCTATAGACGATGATTGATAAAGCGTCGATGATATCGCCATTTAGCATGATATCCATCTTCGCTAATTCGGACTGTTTGTATTCATCCATTTCATAGTCAAGTGAAGCATAACCCTTTGTTGCGGATTTGAGCTTGTCGAAGAAATTGAAGATGATTTCTGAAAGCGGGATGTAATACTTGACGATAACTCTTGTGTCATCGAAGTAGTCTAAGTCTATATAGACACCCCTTCTTTCCTGACATAACTGCATGATTGGTCCGACATAGTCTTTTGGAGTCATGATGCTCGCCTTGACGAAAGGCTCTTTGATGCATCTGATTTTCTGGACGTCTGGCAAGTCTGCAGGGTTGTCGATTGTAATTGTTGTTCCGTCGGTCAAATCGATTTTGTACTGAACAGATGGAGCCGTGAGAATGAGGTTCAAACCATATTCTCTTTCGAGTCTTTCCTGGATGACGTCCATGTGTAATAAGCCGAGGAATCCTGCGCGGAAACCGAAGCCTAAAGCCTTGGATGATTCAGGTTCGAACGTTAATGAAGCGTCATTTAAGCAAAGCTTACCTAATGCGTCTTTTAAGTCTTGGTACTTCTGGGACTCAACTGGATAGAGACCGCAATAAACCATTGGGTTGATCTTTCTATAACCTGGCAATGGCTGGGCTGCAGGCCTATCAGCGAGGGTGATAGTTTCGCCTGGGAAGACGTCTCTGATGTCCTTGATTGTTGCGGTTAAGTATCCTACTTCGCCTGCATCCAACTGGGATGTTGAGACTTCTTTTGGCGTTCTGATGCCGACTTCTGTGACTGTGTACACCTTGTTTGCCGCCATAAGGAGAATCTTGTCTCCAGGTTTGACGGAGCCGTTCTTTACTCTGATTAAGACAACAACGCCTCTATAGGAGTCGTAATAGCTATCGAAAATGAGAGCTTCAAGTGGATTTGAGACATCGCCTGATGGCGGAGGAACAAGTTCCACCACTTTCTCAAGCATGTCCTGAATGCCGATGCCTGTTTTGGCAGATACTAATGAACAGTCGGTTGTTGATAATCCGATTCTTGTCTCGATTTCCTCTTTGCACATATTAATCTGTGCGGAAGGTAAGTCGATTTTATTAATAACTGGGATGACCATTAAGTCGTTGTCGATTGCGAGGTAAACATTTGCGAGTGTTTGAGCCTCAACTCCCTGCGTTGCGTCAACGACCAAAAGCGCGCCTTCACAAGCCGCTAAAGAACGAGATACTTCGTATGAGAAGTCGACGTGTCCAGGAGTGTCGATGAGGTTGAAGATGTATTTCTCCCCATCTTTTGCGGTATATGAAACTGTAACCGCGTTCAGTTTGATAGTGATTCCACGCTCTCTTTCAAGCTCCATGTCGTCGAGTAATTGAGCCTTCATTTCACGTTTTTCAACGGTTCCTGTGGACTCTAAAATTCGATCGCAAAGAGTCGACTTTCCATGGTCGATATGAGCGATAACACTGAAATTTCTAATGTGTGATTTGTCGAATGGCATAAGTTTTACCCGCGACATTATACATTAAACTCAGTTTTTCTTATAGAAATTATGAATATTTTCTTTAACATCCTCGACAGATGTGACCAAATTGTAGCCTTTCCAGGTCCTAGCAAAGAGTTCTCGGTACTCGGACTTCATATATCTATCATCGATTAAAAGGGCCGCTCCACGGTCGTTTTCTGAGCGGATTAATCTTCCAACCGCCTGCATAACTTTGTTAACTCCAGGATTCATGTATGAGTATTCGAAACCATTGCCGTTCTTTTTTTCATAGAATTCGCGGATAAGTTCTTTCTCAAAGCAGATTTGGGCGAGACCGATGCCGACAACCCCTACTCCGATTAATCTATCATCGACTAAGTCGATTCCTTCAGAGAATGAGCCTCCGATAATGAGTAATCCGACGGTTGTGTTTTCTGGATTTGGGAGGAAACGCGATAAGAACAAAGTCTTCTCATCGTCGTTCATGTCTCTTTCCTGCTCGAAAACATCGGCATCCCCGAAGTCAAGGTATGGTCTGATGTTGTCTAAATACTCGTATGACGGGAAATAGATGAAATAGTTACCTGTCCTAGCGGAAACGAATTCCTTGAGATACTTTGCGACCTCATCATAGGTCTTTTCTCTGTCTTTGTACCTGGTCGAGACCATTGGAGCGATCATCAAATCGAAATTCTCTTCCGGGAAAGGCGATGGAAGGATCAGGTATGGGAACGACTTGTCGCCAAGCAAGGCATCCATGTAGTAATCGATTGGCTGCAAGGTCGCAGAAAAGATAACCGCCCCTTTTACTTTCATCAGGCAATCTCTAAGCATTGGGCTTGGATCCTCGCAGTAAAGTTCAAGCGAATAGTTGTTTCCAAAGCGTCTTGCGTATAGTGTTGTATTTTGTGCATAATTCTCGTCAATGAAAGAGAATCTATGACACCTTCTTCCAAGTTCAGCATAAGAGTCTCCAAGGCTTGGGTGTGGCTCTTTGTTCATGGCTATGTGAGCCTTCTGAATCGCATCTAAAGCCTTAACAACCGGTTTAGGAATCTCGGTTAATCTCCTTGAATCCCCGATGTTTAAATCTTCGAATTCAAGCGATGTCTTGAGTTTGTTTAAGGCGTTCTTTATCTTCTGTACTTTATGCTTCTTGAGGCTCTTTTTGACATCTGTGATCAAATCGGTGTTTATGGATTCTGAATATGCTGATCTGCCTCTGTCTATGAGGTTGTGTGCCTCATCGATAAGCATAACGAAATTAGATGAGTCTACCGTATCGTCAAAGTACCTCTGCAAGTAGACGATTGGATCGAAGAAATAGTTGTAGTCCAAGATGATGACATCCGCCCATAAAGAAAGGTCTAATTGTAGCTCAAATGGGCACATTTCATATTGTCTTGCAATTTCTCTGACAAAGTCAGTTGAGAATCTTTGATTAGTTTCCAACGCTTCTTTGGTAACTGCGCGAAGTTTTGAATAATAACTCTTTGCAAAAGGACATTCATCCGGATTGCAAGCCGCGCCAGGATTAGGGCATATCTTGTCTTTGGCCATGATTAAAGAATCGCGGCCGTGGAATCCTGCCTCATATAGTTTTGTCATTGCGTCAAATGCGGATAATCTACCTGATGCTTTTGCGGTTAAGTAGAATACCTTTTCGTTCTTTGTTGAACCAAAAGCGGTCACTGATGGATAAAGGGTAGACATGGTTTTTCCGATGCCTGTTGGAGCTTCGCAGAAGAAAACTCCGCCCTTCTTGGCAACGCTGTAGGCATACTTTGCCATTTCCCTTTGGCCTGGTCTAAAATCCTTGTATGGGAACTTGAGTGTTTTTGCTGATTTATTGCGTTCCTCAATGTGTTTGAACTGTTGTCTTTGGAACGCTAAATACTCGTCAATCAAAGCTATGGTATCGCTCAATAATTCGTCAACTGAATAGGTGAATTCCTTCATCATTCTCGAGTCATCGATCTGACTGATATAGGTTAAACGAACCACTGCTTTATCGAGTTTTTTGTCGTGGCAATACATTAGGGCATAGCATTTTGCCTGCGCTAAATGCCATTCCTTTTGCTCGTTATAGAAGACATCTAAAGGGGCCACTGTTGATTTGATTTCATCAATTATCGGGTACTTTTGGCCAATAATGATGCCGTCAGCCCTACCTTCGATGGTTACTTTAGCGTCTTCTCTAAGAAATGTTTCTTTGAGATATACTTCTGATAGATACTCATTGCCCTGCTTATGCTGAAAAGCTGCATGGATCTTAGAACCCATGGCCATTGTGTCGCTGTTATAAACTCTATTGTCTATATCGCCTTCACGTAGCAGGAAGTCAACAAGCTGGTGAACCGATAAGGTGAGATCCCTTATTTCCGCCATTATTATTCAACTTTTGCGTTTTCGCCCAGGCGCGCACCATTTTTAAATGATGTGCCATCCATCTTCTTCTTTCCTTCGTACTGGACTGAATCAAGGGAAACGATACCGTCGTTAAGCTGCACCAATAGCAACTTCTTGTTTGGGACGATATCTCCGATTTCCTTCACGACATCCCCGCTGAATATGTGGGCTGAGAAGATTTTAAGTTTCTTGCCCTCAAGCATGACATAAGCGCCAGGCGTATCGGACATTCCACGGATTAAATTGACAAATTTTGAACAATTTATCTCGAGAGAAAGTTTTTCGGTTTCTGGGAGAATCTTTTCGGCGAATGTAACCTTAGACGCGTCTTGAGGAACAGCTGGAAGTTCTCCGTTTGCGTATTTTAGGAGGTCAACCGCGATCATTTTTGCGGCGTCATCTCCCAATTTTCCATTTAATGATGTGTAATTATCGTTTGGATCAATTGGAGTTATGACTTTGTCATACATATCCCCAGCATCCATCTCATGAACCATTTCCATGAGGGTTATGCCAGTTTCGGTTTTGCCATCCATAATGGATCTCTGAATCGGGGCTGCACCACGGTATTCAGGCAGTAATGAACCATGTAAATTGATTGCGCCTACCTTAGCTAAAGCCAAAAACTCATCCGGTAATAACTGTCCATATGCCATACAAACGATAACATCGATATCCATTGACTTTGCGAATTCGAAGTCTTTCCTTATGCGATGAGGCTGATATACAGGTATTCCATAAGAAAGAGCAACTTTCTTACATGCTGGCATCTCTAACGTTCTATTACGGCCGGTTTCCTTGTCTTCCTGAGTTACAACACATAAAACATCATAACCTTCGTCTATGATGGCCTTTAATGACTTAGCGGCGATTTCTGGGGTGCCTAAGAATAGGACTTTAACATCTTTTTTATCTGCGTATTTCATAAACACTCCTCCTTGCTAAAGCAAATTATACTCCTATATGCAATTGTGGTAAATTGTGACGATAATCTTTCGAATGACGCATTTTTTGCTTTCTTTCTTCGCGTTATGTAGTACTATATGCACGTTCGCGAAATGGAGAACCACTATGGCAAAACACTATAAAGTTGAACAGATCCGTGAATTTACAGATAAGTCCAAAAGACTCTGTAACATGGAGAAATCACTCAAAACTATCTATCACCAGATAGTTGAAACAAATAAGAAAAACGTTTGCTGTTACTACTTCACCGAAGAAGGAAAGGCAAAACACTATAAATACTCAGAATACGCTGAAAAGGTTACAGACCTCGCTAAGAGACTCTCAACAATTCTTGAGAAAACACCTTTTGATTCAGTAGTCGCCCTTAAATACAAGAACAGCCCTGAATGGCCACTCTTGTTCTGGGCAATCGCAATGACTGGACATCGTCCACTTCTCATCGATGCAAGACTTGCTAAAGAGAATACAGCAAACCTTGTTAAACAGGGAAAGGCCGTCGCAATCGTTGCAAATGAAGCTGAAGAATACGATGTTCCACTTGTTAAATACAACGACATCGTTAACGCTGCTCCATGCTCAACATTTGTTGAGAATTGGGCAAATAACGTTCTCTTCTGCTCATCAGGCACGACTGGAGACGCAAAGATTCTCATTTGGGATGGTGAAAACCTCGTAAATCAGATTCTTGCTGCAGGAAATATCGCCGATTATGGATCAACAACCTTAATTCACCCAGGAAAGATCAGAAACCTCGCAATGATTCCATTGCACCATATCTTTGGATTCGTCGCAGTATTCCTCTGGTTCTCATGGTATGGAAAGGCAATCGTCTATCCTGCATCAACATCCACCAAGGATGTCCTCTACGCAATTCGTAAAGGAAAAGCAACACACATCTTCTCAGTTCCACTCCTTTGGGACGGAATTGCTCAGACAGTTAAGCGCTCAATGGCACTTAAGGGTCCTAAATATGAAGAACTCCTCGATAATATCGTTGGCTACAACTTAGGTAAGATCGAGAAGAAAGAAGCTGGTAAGGCCGCATCCGGCTTTGTCCAGAAAATCGTTAAGAAGAGCGTCTTCGGACCACAGGTTGAATACTGTATCTCTGGCGGTGGTTATCTTAACCCAACAACCCAGGAGTTGGTCAATGGTATCGGATATCCATTATATAATGGATACGGTATGACGGAAATCGGCGTTGCATGCGTTGAGATGTCTCCAAATGTTAATGACAGACTCTTAGGTTCAATCGGTAAGCCATTCTATGGATTTGACTTCAAAGTCGTTGATAGCGAGGGCAACCCAACAAATGGAGAAGGTGAGTTATTCATCAAATCCGCTACAACTCATAAGGCTGAAATCATCGGTGGCGTCTATAAAGAGACAGAGTTCACTGAAGATGGATACTTAAAGACCGGCGATATCGCAATCATCAAAGAAGATTCAAGATGCTATATCAAAGGCAGAAACAAAGATGTCATCATCGCATCAAACGGTGAGAACGTCTTCCCTGATGAACTTGAATACTACTTCAAGGACATCCCACATGTCGTTCACCTTGTAATCTTCGGAGTCCAGGATGGCGCAACAGAGAAAATCACCCTCGTTGTCCAGCTCGACAATATGGTAAACGGTGAAGGATTGAAGGAAGTTAAGGCTGCACTCGATAGAGTGAACGCTTCATTACCTTCTGAGAAGAAAGTCGTCGACTTCTATGTCTATAAGAAGGACATGCCTCTTGCAAACGGAATCAAAGTCAAGCGTGCTTACATCAAGAAAGCGGTCATCGCTGGTTCTGCTGATGTCACAGGTTTCGAAGAAAAGAGACAGATCGCTAACTTAGACATGTACGACCCAACTGAAGTTAAGGAAACATTGGCAAAGATCAGAAAGATATTCGCTGAGACCCTTATGCTTACAGAAGAACAGGTTGATGATGACGCAATTTGGACCGTTGACTTGGGTGGTGACTCAATGTCATACATCTCAATGGTCTCTGATCTTAACGATCAACTTGAGCTCGAGATTCCTACTGAAAAGCTCGGAAAACTCGGTTCCGTCCGCGATTTTGCTGCCGAAGTGCTCAGAATTAGACACGAAGGTGCAAATGACGTTAAAAAATAGTTGTTTTAGATAGACTATAAGTCTAAAATCACCATTGCTGAAAAAGTTTTTATTGAAAAGGAAGATTAACAATGCCAAATATCAAATCCCAAATCAAGCGCGACGCAACAAATAAGGCTGCTAACGAAAAGAATTCTGCAGCTAAGAGCGAATTAAGAACTGCAATTAAGAAAGTCGAAGCTGCTGCTGCTGCAAACGATAAGGCTGCTGCTGCTGAAGCTCTCAAGAATGCAACTTCCCTTCTTGATCAGGCTGCTCAGGCAGGCATCATCTCTGTTAACTCATGCAACAGAAAGAAAGGCCACCTCGCTAAAGTCGTCAACGCTATTGCTTAATTAAAGCATTTACAAACGAAAAAATAAGCCCAAGTGATTGGGCTTTTTTTCATACTTGTTTGAACTCGACTTCCACTTCATTTTCGCTGGTCTTAATAACCATATATGATGCGTAGTCGTCTCTAGGCCTAGACGCACTTCCGGGACATAGGACTTTAACGCCCTCATAATCCTTTATTTCTTTAACGTGCGTGTGCCCGTGCACGAAGATGGTGACTCCATCCTTCTTCAGATCGCTTAATTCTGATCTGCTTCTCGGGTAATGCTGGATGTATAGCTTTCCATATTCTGTATCCATTGAGAAATGCGATGGATACTGAGGATAGAACATATCGCAGTTTCCTCTAACGCAGATGAATGGCGTAACTTCTATTGGCATTGAACAGACATCGCCTGCATGGAGGAAGACATCCGCCTTTTGCTCCCTTAAGAACACTTTTCTAACGACTTCATCATCGCCATGGGTGTCCGATATAACGACTATTCTCATACTTTGAAGTTCGCCAGGAGCATCTGGAAGGCGATATCCTGGTCGATTTTGCCGGTGAAGATATCAAGCTCGCACTTATATAAGTCTTCGAGGATATCCGCAATCTGATAGCTATCGATGTAACGAAGGTTCGTTAAGCTCATCTTAACTCTTCCATATTTGCAGTTTAGTTCTCTCATCATGTCATCGATCGAGTATCCTCTATCCTTAAGATAAGAGATTTGATTGAGGAACCTGAATTGGGTTGCTAGAAGCCTGATTAAGGTGATTGGGTCGGTTGATTTAATCTTTAAATCTCTATAAATAGAGATTGCTTTGCCGATTTCGCCATGGCACAAAGCGTTTGATAAGGAATAGACGTCATCTTCAAGAGGTACTGGGACAAGCTTTTCAACAATCTCAAGAGTAATCGGTTCATCAACGCAATATGTCATGAGCTTTGTTGCCTCATTAATGAAGGTTGAATAGTCTCCGTTGATTCTTTCTTTGAGGACACTAATTGCATCGTTATAGATGACGACACCTCTGTTTTCAAAGTACTTTGGAATATATGAATCCCATTTCTCATCTGTGAAAGGTAAAACCGGAATGAACTTAGCGCCACCTTTAGCAAGGGCCTTATACATATCCGATTTATCATCAAGTGTATCTGAATAAACAAGGATGAAAACTGTAATCTCATCCATCGGATTTTCGAAGTATGAAGTGATTCCTTCAACATCATCATCCTTAGCGATTTTTGCCTTTGTTTTTGTTTTCGCTAGGTAATAAAAATTCTCGGCTACAACTGCCTTTTTGTCATATCCAAGTGGTAAATATGAAGCCTCGTCGTACAACTCGTAAAGACGGCGATTTCCCATATCCATGTAGATGGTGTTCATCGGATCCTGTTCTGGGATTTCTTTGTCTAAAAGTTTTTTGAGTCCGTCCTTGATCATCTTGGACTGGCTTGCATAAACGACGTAAATCATAGGTATATTATAAACAGATTAATTCTGTTTAGAGAGGGGAAACGTATCTCTTGTAAGTAATTGTTCCTTCTAAGTCGGTTCTCCTAATTGATACGTCGTATTTGAGTAAGGTGTTAATGGCCTCATCGTTTGGGTGGCCATACTTGTTGTTTGCCCCAACTGAAATGATTCCTACTTCAGGTGTTATGGTTTTGATGAAGATGTCGGAGGAAGATGTTTTAGAGCCATGATGCCCCACTTTCAAAATATCGCAATCGAGGTTTGGGTTATCTCTGATTATGAGTTTCTCTATCTTTTGAGAAGCGTCTCCTGTGAAGAGCCATTTCTTGTTCATGAACTCTGTGTACAGCACCAAACTTGTGTCATTTTCTTCATCCCATTCATCGCTATAAATATTGAGATTATCTAATCTTATATTTCCGATGGAAATTGGAAAACTATCGTTACTATCGATATAATTCTTTACCTTATATTTACTCATTAGGCTACTCTTTCCACCTATGTGATCTGCATCATCATGCGTTCCTATTAGATAATCAATATGATAGATTCTCTTCTTTCTAAGATATGGAATCAGGACGTTAGACGCTATGTCAAAAGAGGTATTTCCTCCCGTGTCGATGAGCACCACTTTGTTCTTTGATCTAACAAGAATGGAGTCACCCTGACCCACATTAATGAAAGACACTTCTTCGCTGATTGGTATATCGATTGGGAGAGGGTTGATAACTAGCATCAATAACACTGAAGCCATGCAATACCTCTTAAAATGTGATAATCCATTATCTCTAAAGTAATACCAACCTAATACAAATGAGTAATACCCGCACGCTGTAAACGATGTCCAATGGCCTAATGGTATTTGAACATCCATCTTATCCATCAAAGATAAGAAACTGCTGATTCCTGAACCATATAAGCCGAGCACGCTTTTGAAAGGGACTGTAATAAAAGAAACCCAAGATAATAAGTAAAACGGATAGACAATCGGTATTGCTATCGTTGAATAAAGGAGCGACAAAAGATGAAAAGAATTGCCGCTAACAAGCATCGGAAACACGAATGTAAAAGCGCATATCACCCCTATTACCCTCTTCTTGGCCTTCTTGAATTCAGATAGCCTCCCTCTTAAAAGCTGCATGCCTATTGATATAAGAATAGAGACGAGAAAACCCGAGGCTAAAGCTAGACTAGGTACAGCGAAAACCATGACTAAAGCAACGCCTGAAACGCATGTGATATGGTCGGGTTTGTAGTCTTCTTTTGAGTGGATTACAAAACACCTTAGAAGCCTTGTAAGATACACTCTTACAACACCTGGTTTGAGTATTAAGAACGGTAAGAAAAAGGTACCAAATAATTGAGTAAATATCTTGCTTTTCTTTTCATCTAACTTTAAGAAAACAAGTTTCTCAAAGCCGTTGAGTACCATCGTGTAAATTAACCCTGAAGCAGATAAGAAATACAATACTCCAACCTCACTTGCGAGACTGATGCTATTTAGAGAATAATCCCTATGATCAAAGAGGAGAGAATCAATCAGTCCTGCAGTCTCTTTATCGAAATAACTCAAGAACCTCAATTCCTTGGTTCTAAGGCGCAAAGGCATCTTGAATGTAACGTTGATCGTCTTCGCACTTATCTTGTGCGTAACGCCTTTTTTGTTAAGGTATTCGGTCATCGAGAAGTATGACTCATATTCTGTCGCCACATATTTTGAGCAATATCCTTCAATTCTGAGCCAATCCCCTATTTCACGCTCGCTAGATTTCTCATAAACGTAATAAGAAACGCCATTAGATTTAAACAAAAAGTAATTGTTCTTGGACTCCATCACATACCCCGTAAATGTTTGGTTTCCCTCCAATGGCTTTCTGAGTTTACCTAGCGAATGATAAGAAAAGCCAATTATCAGGAATACTGCATATACCCCTAATAGCCTTTTGCTTCGCTTAAGCGCGCATAATGCACCTACGCATAACGAAAACAAGACGATTAGAAGGCTTAACGTCTTTAAATAATATGAGAATGAGATTCCGATGACTAAACCGGCTAGAGCGAACGTTAAGGCTCTTTTTGGTATGGCTATACCTCGTAAAGCGTCACGAAGTTTTTGCACTTTTCAAATGTGGCTGAGCCAATACCTGGAACGTTCTTAAGATCCTCGAGTTGCTGGAAGTCGCCGTTAGAACTTCTGTAGTTCACTATTGCCCCGCTAACGGTAACGGAGAACGCGGACAACTCCTGCAATTGGCTTTGAGTGGCTGAGTTGATGCACACCTTCTCAATCGGATCCATCGTGCACGTATCCTCATTATCATAGATAGGCGGGATGTAGAACGCGTTTTTAGCGGTGATCTCAAGGGTGGAAACGAAACACCTTTCATCCCCGTTTGCAGTTATTCCGCCCGCTCCCTCAAGGACATCTCCTAAGGTTGATCCTATCTTGACTGTGTAGGTCCCAGTTCTCGTCACTTCGCCGGTCAATGTTACCTGAACGGTTGTTGGGTCTGTCGTTGTGACGTAGCTTGTTGTGTTTGCGGTTCCGTCCACAATCATGTTCGATACGGCCTCCACTCCTGAGAAGGCGATGATGAACACCAAAGTTAGGACGACCACTACGATTATTACTTTATACATAAAAATCCTCCTACTAATTACTAGAGGAGAAATTGAGATTTTTTCCCTGCGAATTTTGACAAAGAAAAAAGCCTCCTTAAGGAGGCTAATTTTTGAAGTTTTCTTAAGCCTTGCAAGCAACGATCTTGATGTCGTATTTCTTCTTTGGAGCTTCGACTGTGACGATATCGCCTGCGACGTGTCCAAGAAGTGCTTTTCCAACAGCGGATTCCTGAGAGATTGCTGGTGGGTTTGCAAGAGGATTTGCTAAGACTGTTGAGACCATCTTGATCTTCATAGCCTTTCCTGTTGCGACTTCGACGTATTCGACTGTGAAACCGACGTTGATCTTGTCACCTTTTGACTCAACGACAACGATGTGGTCCTTGATTCCTTCGATGCGGGTGATCTCTGCTTCGATTTCTGCCTGTCTATTTCTTGCTGCATCATAGTCAGCGTTTTCTGATAAGTCGCCCTGTGCACGAGCTGCCTGTAACGCTTCGATGATTGCTGGTCTTTCTTCATCTAACAAATGACGGTAACGCTTGTCTAATTCAGCATACTCTTCTTTTGTCATCTCAATTTTTTCATCTGCCATGGTTGTTACTCCTTTGCTATCAACGCTAGATTATATGGGGATTTATGTCTGTTCACAAGTGAAAGACTATTTAATTTCCCCGATTTTTGGGTCTTCTTCATATGCTTCAAGGACCTGCTCCGCCTCTGCGAGCTCTTCTTCGGAGCATTCTTCGAGGGTTTCGCCGTCGCTTGATGCCATAACGATGATTGAATCCTCATCCTCATCTTTGTAGATGAAGTAGTAATCTTTTGCTCTTTCGTCGTTATGGTAATAGAAGAGGATTTTCCATGTGTCCTCAACCCCGTCTTCACGAGTGATGACAATGCTGTTGTCTGTGATTTCGATCATATGGAACCTCCTTAAAGCAATGCCTTGATGTCTGCGATTGCGGACTCGATGTTTGCGATGGACTTGAGTGAGCCTGATGCCATCTCTGGACGGCCACCACCGCCACCGCCTAAGACTGAAGCGAGTTTCTTAACAACATCGCCTGCTTTTGCCTTAGCTGTTGCTGCGCCTTTTGTGAAGACGATTACTGGGTGAGCGCCGTTAGCGCCACCGACAAGTACGAAGAGATAGTTGTCTCTATTTGCCTTGAGTGTGTCGCCAAGAGTTGTTAACTCGTCTCTATTAGCGCCTTCTTTGACGATTAATGCATAGTCAACGCCATTAACTGATTGGATTGAGTCAGCTAATTTCTTTGCGTCTGCTGCTGCAACTTTTGCTTTTAATTCACTGTTCTCAGCCTTGAGTGAAGCAACTTCTTCAAGTGTTAAGTCAATATGTTTGACTATGTCAACATCTGAAGCGCCTAATTTTGCTTCAACTGTATTGAGGAGAGCGATCTTCTCCTTCATGTACTTGTATGCTGCGGTACCTGTTAAACCTGTGATACGTCTGACGCCTGAAGCGACTGATTCATCGCTCACGAGGACGAACATGCCGATATCGCCTGAGTTCTTAACGTGTGTACCACCACAGAATTCTCTGGAGAACTCTCCGAATTCGACGACTCTGACAACATCACCATACTTATCTGTGAATGTCATCTCAGCGCCTAATTTCTTAGCCTCTTCGATTGGCAATTCTTCTGTGACTTCTGGGATTGATGCCTCGATCTTTGCGTTGACCATTGCTTCAATCTTCTCTAAGTCATCTTTAGATGTCTTAGTTTTTGTCTGATAGTCGAATCTCAAATACTCATCATCAACATATGAACCAGCTTGTGTTGCGTGTCCACCGAGCACTTCGTTAAGCGCTGCGTGGAGGATGTGTGTTGCTGAGTGGTTCTTCTCAATCTTGTGTCTTCTCTCGGAATCAACTGAGATGACGACTTCGTCACCTGTCTTGATTTCTCCGCTGCTGACCTTGACGTGATGTAAGTGCTGTCCGTGTGGAGCTTTTGAGACTGTTGTTACGACTGAATTTGCGATGACACCTGTGTCTGCAACCTGTCCACCCATCTCTGCGTAGAAGATTGTATCCTTGAGGATAAGGTCACCTTCATCATTGATTGATTCAACTTTTTCGCCATCTTTGAATACTCCGATAACTGTTGTCTTATATCCGGTTAATGGCTCGTCATAATGGAATGTTGATTCATCCTTGAATGCCATTAAATCCTTTGACTGCTTGTGGAATGATTCGATTTCGCCACGTGCTGATCTTGCTCTTTCTCTCTGTTTCTCCATTTCAGCCTTGAAGCCTTCCATGTCGATTGTGAGTCCGTTTTCTTCAGCGATTTCTTTTGTGACGTCTGCTGGGAAGCCATATGTGTCATAAAGCTTGAAGACTTCTTCGCCTGAGAGTTCTTTCTTTCCGACCATCATGTCTCTCAAGAGTGCTTCTCCTGAGACGAGGGTTGTTAAGAATCTCTCTTCTTCTAATCTGATGTCTTCTTTGACTTCTGCTGCCTTCTCGACGAGGTATGGATAGAATGACTTGTAGTTTTCAACGATGATGTCAACCATCTCATACATGAATGCACGCTTGATTCCAATCTTCTGGCCATAACGCATAGCACGTCTGATGATACGTCTTAAGACGTAACCACGGCCTTCGTTTGAGAATGTAGCACCATCGCTAAGTGCGAATGTTAAGCATCTTGCGTGGTCTGCAATGACTCTGAATGGCATGAGGTTTGGCTCGCCATACTTAACGCCGGAGATCTCTTCTGCTTTTCTGATGATTGGCATGAAGAAGTCTGTTTCGAAGTTGGTTGGTGTTCCCTGGAGGATACATGCGATTCTCTCTAAGCCTGAACCGGTATCGATGTTCTTGCTTGGGAGTTCCTTATAGTCTTTTCTACCGACTCCAGCGACTGAGTTATACTGTGAGAAGACGATGTTCCAGATCTCGATGTATCTGTCGTTTTCCATATCTTCACGTAGCAATCTCTCGCCTAAGTGCTGTGGGTCATATTCTTCTCCTCTATCGAAGAAGATTTCGGTGTCAGGACCGCATGGACCTTCGCCGATTTCCCAGAAGTTTCCCTCTAATGGAATCATATGGCTCTCTAACATGCCGCACTTGATCCAAAGCTCTAATGATGCTGTATCTGCTGGGTTATATGTAATATAAAGTTTCTCTTTTGGAATGTCGTATCCCTCTGGAGTGGTAAGGATTTCGACTGCCCATGGGATGACTTCGTTTCTGAAGTAATCACCGATTGAGAAGTTGCCTAACATCTCGAAAAATGTGTGATGTCTAGCTGTATGTCCAACGTTCTCGATGTCGTTGGTTCTGATTGATTTCTGAATGTTGACGATTCTTCTGTTTGGCGGAATCTCTGTGCCATCAAAATACTTCTTCAAACCTGTGACGCCTGCGTTAACCCATAACAAAGATTTGTCGCCCTGTGGGACGAGGGAAACGCCTGGGAGCCACTGATGGCCTCTCTTCTCAAAGAACTTAATCCAAGTTTCTCTGATCTGCTCTCCTGTAAGTTTTCTCATTGGAAACCTCCTAAAAAAATAAAACACCTTCAACTGAAGGAACGCTTTAGCGCGGTACCATCCTTCTTCACTAGGTGCTCTTAATTCGCTCTATAACGCAGAACTGCGGCGGCATTACCCGCTGGCTTTTTCCGAAGTTAGCGCGTCCACTAGGCTTTTCCATCATGAGGCCCTCGCTGTAAGTGGACTAGACTTCGACCGCGATAAAGTTTAGCACAACTATTTCTATTTACTAGTAAAAAGAAAGGCCAGTTTTGAACTGACCTGTTTTTTATAGTGTTGTTGGAGCTCCGTAAACGTAATTCGTGACCATTGTCTGACCTACCGAATCGCTATAGATTGCGTTGTATCTTCTACCCCAAGTTCCGTTGTTGTAGTACTCCTGGAATGTCGAATAGTGATCATCGGTGAATACACATACAGGGTTTGTGTCATATCCCGTTGCGCCTTTTGATGAATCGAAACCTGTTGCCCAAGCGATGACTCTTCCAACACTTCTGTTGTTTTGAGAATACGAGGAATTAAGTGCAATATCACACTCATAATATGTAGGTGTTCCTTTATAAGGAACTGCCTGAGCATATCCGTTTGTTCTGCTGTACTGAGACACGCAGCGTGTGCTATCTCCAAAATACTCTTTTGCGGTCAAGAAATTTGACTTAGAAACATAGTTTGCAGGATATGTTTTGAATGAGCAGAAATAGTTTGCGACATCAATTGGATCAATCCAAGATGCTGCACCGGATAATTCAGGGTGCTCAACGATATATTCGTATGTGTAATATGTGTATGTCTTCTTTTCCTGAACAGTATATGTGCTACCACTCTTGGTTGCTTTGATTGGACATTCAACGGTATCACCGTTCTCAGGTGTTCCTGAAACGGTTTTAGGATTGAGTCTCCATAAGCCTTGCCCGCAAGAACCGTATGCACCGCTATCCACTGTTCCGCTATCGAGATAATAAATCTTGATTGAGTCGATTGAAACGTCAGCTGTTCCAGACGTGATTCTGAAGTAATTGATGTCGTTTTCACCGAATTCAAATGTACCCGTGCTCTTTGAAGAACTGACATTGACGTAATTGGTGAGATTTATTGAACTTCCGTAGTAGATTTTTGCGTCTGCTGTAGTCGAATAACTCATCTCTATTTTCTTGATGCCTTTAATAGGTGTACTATTCGAGAATGTGCCGCCTAACTGCGCTTCAGGAAGATTGACATATGAGGTGAAATCCGCGGATATAAGTTTAATAAACTTAGATGATGCAGATAATCCGTATGTACGATACTGCTTATATGATATGGAACCGATGTATGTCTGCGCATAGTTTCCATCTTTGTACTGAGTTGGAAGGGAGCTTGAATTCTCGCTGTTCAATTCGATTGTTTGCATCGAATCATAATCTGGTGTTTCCTCTTCTAAAACAGGCATTGCCTCAACTTGCTTATCGCCGCATGTTGAGCAAACTTTATAATGAGATCCCTCTTTTGTCGTTGTTGGGTATTCGGTGACAATCCAGTCGCCGTATGTGTGTCCGCTTGCTGGCGAGCCTTCCATTCTGTCGAGTTCATCTCCGCAGACTGTGCATTTTCTGGCCTGATAACCAGCTTCAGTGCAAGTTGGTCCTACATCAACTCTTTCATAATCATGGGATCCGAGTTCCCCTTCCACTGTCTCGACTTTGTTGCATCTTGAACATGTGTGCTTTGACTGGGATTTATTCTGACAGTCACCTGCGCTAATTTGCGTGAGTGCACTCCAATCGTGCCCAAGTGCATCAATGAAATCATCCTTCTTTGTATAACCGCAAATATCGCAAATATACAAGGTATAACCTTGTTCTTCGCACTTTGGAGCGTAATCAATCATTGTGTAATCATGCTTATGATCGGCGCTTGACTCCTCATTTGATGATGTTTCGGATGAGATTTCTGATGTTGTTTCTAATGTCGATTCGCTTGTTGAAGGCTGATGCATTGAACTGACAAAACCGAAGTCAAAAGATACAGAAGAGCATCCTGTTAACGTGAGAATTGAAGTTGAAATAAGTACTAATAAAGGTTTTCTCATAGAGAAGTATTATATTGAGTGAAATCTTGTTTGCAAACGAAAAGCGTATGATTGTCTATATCAATTGACTAAATATGTCCATTAGGTGTGCGCATAAGAGGTCTAGAATAACTTTACAGAGGAAACAAATATGAAAAGTAGATTTGCACTTTTATCAATGTTAGCATGCCTTACTTTAGTAGGCTGCGGCAACAAACCTGCTCCTGCACCTGAGTCATCAAAAACTCCAGATCCAGAACCAGTTGTAAATAACAAGGTTGATGTCTTTGTTCTTTCGGGACAGTCAAATATGGAGGGCTCAACCTATTGGAAACACCCAAGATCAGACACTCCACTTCTTGAGGATTATTTAGAAGAACAGGGAATGGATACAGATGGCGTTCTCAACGGCATTCCAAGTGTCTTAACAAGCTACTATGGCTACTACTATCCAAACGGATGGAGCAACGCACACACAGCATCTGAAGATAAATCAACTCCAGAGGCAAGATTAACCCCTAACTTCCAGCCAACTAAAGTTGGAATGGGCGTTGGCGATTCAGTAAATGGCAAGACAGACATGTTCTTTGGCCCAGAACTTGGTATCGCAAACACACTCGCACAGTACACAACAGAGGACAATCCAGTCCACCTCATCAAGTGCGCATTCTCAGGCTCAGGCTTCCACAAGAATGATGGAGCTACCTGGCTCAGCAGAGAAGATGACCCAAGAAAGTCTCTCTTCTATTTACTAAAGACATACACAAAGAACTGCTTAGACGCAATCATCGAAGAGGGTTATGAACCTGTCTTAAGAGGTTTTGTCTGGCACCAGGGTGAATCAGATTCAGGAAGTACAACATATGCAACTGAAATGAAGCAGTTAATCTCAGACTTCAAGGATGAGTTCGTTGATTATGCGGTTGACCAGGATAAAGACCAGATCGCATTCCTTGACTGCACCATCTATGATGGTTCCAAGCAGACATATGGCAAGAGCCCAGAAGTTAATAAGCAGAAATTGTCCATCGCGAACGAATCAGATGATGACCTCAACTTCTGCGTTGACGGATCATTCAACACCGAAAACGGTTTAAAACTTGAAATCGGAGATGATGCTAAGGGCGGTTATAACACCTACCACTACAACACACCAGACGCATATAGACTTGGTGAAGCATATGCAAACATCATGCTCGAGAACAATTTGCTCGATTGGTAATAAACTAAGCAAAAGTAAAAGGGTTAGCAATTAGTTAACCCTTTTTCCTTTGTAATATATCTGGTCAATGATTCCACCGCCGAGCATTCTTCCCTCTTCTAAGGTATAGAATACTGCGTATTGTCCAGGTGTGACCGCCTTATATGGTTCATCATGTGTGAGTTTGATGGTGTCGCCATCCCACTCCAACATACATGGGCAATCCTGCTGTCTATATCTGAATTTAACGCCAACGTGAATTGGTTCAGTTGGCTTCGGTCCAACCCAGTTTATGTCGGTGATTATTGAAACATCTGAGTTGAGATGTTCATCTTCGTTTCCTGAAGCAACATATAAAATGTTGTTTTTAACGTCTTTCTTACAGACGAACCAAGGTTTAGTCGGACCATCCTTGATTCCGCCTATGCCGAGACCTTTTCGCTGTCCTAGGGTGTAATAGAGTACGCCGACATGTCTTCCGATCTTCTTTCCGGTCTCAATATCGACGATATCTCCATCCTGAGCTGGGAAATAGTTCATCAAGAACTGTCTGAAGTTACGTTCTCCAATGAAACATACGCCTGTTGAGCCGTGTTTATCGGCAACTTCGGTCAATCCGAGTTTTCTAGCGATTTCACGTGACTCCACTTTTGTGATGTCTTCCATTGGGAATAAGCAGCTTGCGATTTGCTCTTCGTTAATCTGGCAAAGGAAGTATGTCTGATCTTTTGCCTTATCAAATGGCTTATATAAATAGTCATGTCCTTCAAACTGACCGCGTTTTGCATAGTGTCCCATTGCAATGCAGTCGAATCCGTTGTCTTTTGCGAACTTGAGGAATGAGTCAAACTTAATGTTCTTATTACATAAGACATCTGGGTTTGGTGTTCTTCCCTTTTTATATTCTTCTAAGAAGTAGGTAAATACTGAGTCCCAATATTCTTTAACGAAATCAACTCGCAATAGAGGGATTCCGAGTTTCTCAGCGACTGCTACAGCGTCCTGATAATCGGCTTCCTGAGGGCACTGATCATTGTTTATTGTTGGGTTTCCAAGGAAGTCTCCATTAGCGAAAGCATCCCAGTTGCGCATGAAAGCGCCGGTGACGTCGTATCCCGCTTCTTTTAGTTTGTAGGCAGCGATCGATGAATCAACTCCGCCAGAGAAACCTAACAAGACTTTCATTTCTTCCCTCCGAATAACTCGTCAGAGTCTAACACAAGAGTGAATGGTCCGTCATTCAAAAGTTCTACTTTCATGTCTGCACCGAAAACGCCTGTCTCAAGCTTAGGGAACTTTTCTCTGAGCATATTGTTGAATAAGGCAAATAATGGCTTAGAACGCTCTGGTCTCATGGCATTTACGAATGATGGACGGTTGCCTTCACTGCAATTTGCATAGAGCGTGAACTGCGAAACGCTCAAAACATTTCCGCCAACATCAAAGATGGACTTGTTTGTTTTGCCGTTTTCATCAGGGAAAATTCTGAGTTTTGAAATCTTTTCTGCCATCTTGTGGCATGTTTCCTCGGTGTCACCTTCTTTAAAACCTGTAAAAAGGAGGAAACCATGGTCAATTGACGCCACTTTTTCGCCGTCAATGGTAACCGAGGCGTATTTAACTAACTGTAATAATACTTTCATCTTTATTTCTTAATATATGCGTGAACGATTGGATCAACTTTGATTTCAGCTGGAGAGATGTTGAATGCGTGTCTGATATCTTCCAATTCTTTTGCGAAAGATTCGTGGTTAGTATGGGCTAAAGCAAGGACTTCTCCCACTTCAACTTTGTCTCCAACCTTCTTCTTTAAGAGGATTCCGGCGGACATGTCAATCTTGTCAGCCATAGTCTCTCTTCCCGCTCCTAATCTCATTGCCGATAAGCCAATTTCAAGGGAGTCGATTCTCTCGACATATCCCGCAACGTCTGACTTGATTTCGACGATATTCTTGGCGACTGGGAATTGCTCTGGATTTGTGATGTATGACTCGTCTCCACCCTGCGCTTTCACAAGTGCTTTGAGTTTCTCAAGACCGCTTCTATCAGCGATTGCGTTATCGATTAATCTGTAGCCATCTTCCATATCTTTTGCGATTCCTGCCTGCTGAAGCATAATTGATCCTGCGTTTCTAACAAGCTCCACAAAGTCTTTTGGACCGTGGCCGTTTAATGTGTCGATCGCCTCTTTGACTTCGAGTGCGTTACCAACCGCTAAACCAAGTGGCTGATTCATGTCTGTGATGATTGCTCTTGTATCTCTCTTTAGAGAATCACCGATTTCAACCATTGTTTCCGCTAATTCTTTGGCGCTATCGAGTGTTTTCATGAATGCGCCACGTCCGAATTTGACGTCCAAAAGGATTGCATCAGATCCAGATGCAAGTTTCTTTGACATGATTGATGAAGCGATTAAAGGTATCGATTCAACTGTTCCTGTGACGTCTCTCAATGCATAGAGTTTCTTGTCTGCAGGGACTAGTTTCTTTGTCTGTCCGATAATGGCGATTCCAATTTCGTTGACCTGTTTGATGAAGTCTTCTTCGTTGACCTCTATTTTCATTCCAGGGATTGATTCCATCTTGTCTAGTGTACCGCCTGTGTGGCCTAATCCACGGCCTGACATCTTAGCGACTTTTGCGCCGCATGCAGCGACTAATGGTCCTAAGGCAAGGGATGTTTTATCGCCAACTCCACCTGTTGAATGTTTGTCAACCTTAACACCTTTGATTGAGGATAAATCAATGACATCTCCAGAGTGCATCATGGCATCTGTCAATGTTGCGATTTCTTCCTTATTCATGCCTCTAAAAAGAGTGGCCATTGCGAACGAGGAAGCCTGATAATCAGGAATCTCTCCTTTGGTGTATCCTTCAACAAAGAATCTAATCTCGGCATCACTTAATGTGACACCGTCTCTTTTTCTCTCGATAATATCTACCATTCTCATAGATGAAAATCCTTTCTGAAAATATTTACATATAGTCACTTTATTTATTATAATAAACGCATGGAATTCAAATCATCATTATTAAACTACTTATCTGAACAAGAAGCCAGCGACTTAGTGACTGCCATGGAAAATGAAGAAGTCACCCACTGCTTACTCCTCAACACAAAGAAGCTTAGCGACGAGGAATTCGTAAAGAGATATCCTCTAGTCAAGAAGCACCCTTTCGTAAACCACGCTTACTATTATGATAAAGAAGTCTACGACTTCGGCAAGAACATCTTTTACGATAATGGAGTTTTCTCCATTCAGGATGCCTCTGCAATGATGGTTCCATTCTTCCTTCAGCCAGAAGAAGATGACGTAATTCTTGATATCTGCGCAGCTCCAGGCGGCAAATCAATCGGTTGCTCCCTCGCAATGAACGACAAAGGCTGCATTATCGCTAACGATATCTCTTATCCTAGAGCAAAAGCCATGTCCCAGAACGTTGAACGTATGGGCCGCGGAAACATCATCGTTGCATCAAATGACTTTGTCTTCTCCTACATCCACTTCAAGAACACATTCGACAAGATCATCGTCGATGCTCCTTGCAGCGGTTCAGCTATGATGAGAAAGAATGACTTAGCCAAGAACGACTGGTCGGTCGAAAAGGTTAAGAGAAACTCCAAGAAACAGATCGAAATCCTTGAGTATGCATACACGATGCTTAAGGAAGGCGGCACGATCGCATATAGCACCTGCTCATTCTCCTATGAAGAGAACGAAGGTACACTCCTTGCCTTTAAGGCAAAACACCCAGAACTCGAGTTCATCCCTGCTCATGTTGATGACGAGAGTTTCTATCACGGAAAAGACATTCCAGAGTCAATTTACCTCTATCCACACAAGTTCAGAGGCGAAGGGCAGTTCGTCTGCTTAATTAGAAAACCTGGTGTTCTCCGCAAATACGAGAGAAAGGTTGAAGAAAACCAGAGATACAAGCTCTTCATCGAAGACTTCGGATTGCTCGGAAGATCAAACGAGATGATGAGAAGCAAATTCTACTCACTCTATCAGCACTTCGACGTCAGCCACTTAAATATCTTAAGATACGGCGTTAAGTTGTTCGAGATGAGAGACATCTACATCCCAGACCACCACCTCGCTCACTTCTTAACCCCAGACTATTCAATCCCACTTCCACTTGAGCACGCTAGAGCCTATATCAGAGGCGAAACATTCCCTCTTGATAAACCAGACGGCTTCTACATCATCTCCTATGATTCTCAGAATTTGGGATTCGTCAAGGTAACTCAGGGAGTTGCTAAGAACCACTATCCAAAAGGTCTTAGAAGAGATTGGGATCCAAACAAATAAAAAATAAGCCTCCAATCTGAAGTGCTAGGATAAAAGTGGACAAGGGTAAAAAGCCCTCATCCACTTTTTCTTTTTGCTTTTCTTTTAGTCTATGTCACCTTTTCTCAGAGGTATTTTGTGCTTGCCTTCTTCGATGAACTTTGCGTCGTATTCGCGCAATTCATTAACGCCAGCTTGCAATGTATCTCTAATTTTAGAGATAAGTTCAACCGTTTCCATTCCGGCATACTGCTCAGGAGTGATTTCCTCAAGGTATTTGTAATGGAGAAGATGTCTCTTATAGTTGTGCTCCTTATCGAGGATTCTGTGGTTTCCAAATGAGGCAACGACAACGATTGAGGCTTTTGCAAGGGTGCCCGCTTTAAGGGAGCCTGGATGCATATCAAGCAACGGAGCGTTTAAGTCTTTGTTTCTTGTTCCTTCCGGGAAGATAAGAACATTCTGAGTGCCGTCCTTCAGGAGGTTTGAGGCACTTCTAATAATTTGTAATGACTGTCTCAAATCGCTTCTATCCATGAATAGGCAACCAATCGCTCTAGCGCATCTTCCGACTACGAACATTTTGTAGGTGTCTTTCTTAGCAACGAAAGCCAAAGGCTTTTCTGATACCGCAATCATCGCAAGAGAATCTGTGAAAGACAGGTGATTGCTCACAATTAGGACTTTCTTGCCGCCTTCAGTGGCATTCTTGAGTATTTCCTCGTTCTCAATCTTAAAGTAGCCGTGATACGACTTTAGAAGATGAACTATCAGGTTCCTTACGACCTTATATCTTTTCTCTAATGGGTATTTCTCTGGATGTCTTGAGTATCTGATGAGGTAGAACAAGTCTATCCAAAGGATTCTCAATCCATCTGTTAGCACTACCCTTATCCATTTCCACATACTATTTGATTCCTACCATTATGCAGCTGCAATGGTTAACCATGACGGTTTCCATTTGGAAGTTTGCTTTGCTGACGTCGCCTGCCGTTCCAATAAGGAGGGTCACAGGTTCGTCATAACGCTTTGTCACCAGATGGAACGTTGGATTAACTATGAGCTGAACCGCCTTGAACTGAGGGTATGTGATCGGATTTTTAATCGTCATAACCACACTTCTCTCAAGGTCATCGAACTCGACGTATGAAGCGAAGTCTTTTGATGCCGAGGTAAGGAAGAGTCTGCTTGTTTTTCTAGCGTTGACCATTCCTTTAAAACGTTCGACCATATCGAATCTTTCATCCACTAAATCGTATGGGAACTGGTTGAAGGAATCACCTAAATTGTAGGTGTTATCCTTGCCGAATTTTGACAATCCGATCTCCTGTCCCGCGTGGATGAATGGGACGCCGTTTGATATGAGAATCGAAACGAGTCCGAGTGAGCACAATCCGAGTTTGTTTTCTAGAGTTGGAGTGTCTCCTAACTCTTTAGTTATGTAGTCGAAGAATGTCGCATTGTCGTGGCATTCGATGTAGTTGATGGACTGCACCGCATCATCCCATTTCGCATGGATTTGGGAATAAGTCATGCTAGAACCCATCAATGCGTACTTATAACCACCATTATGATAGAAATCATGGGTTAAGTACTTTTTGTTGTATTCCCTAAATGAATCATTGAAGAAAGCGAAGTCTTTTAATAGTTTTGCATTCTCCATCTTCCCTAAAGGGACTCTTGTCTCCTGATCCATGTTCCAGCCTTCTCCATATAACATGAAGTCGGGTTTAACTGATCGGGCGTAATCTCTGATTAAGTTCAATGTTTCAACATCGACGAGACCCATTAAATCAAAACGGAATCCATCGACTCTATACATATCGATCCACCATTTGCAGGCATCGAGGATGAGTTTTCTCACCATCTGTTTTTCGGTTGCGAGGTCATTTCCGCATCCACTGCAATTGCTTAAGGCGGATGTCGCCCTCTTTCTGAAGTAATAGTTAGGGACTATCTTCTCAAAGCTGGAGTTTACGTAGTCATAGACGTGATTGAAAACGACATCCATAACTATCTTGATTCCGGCTTTGTGATAAGAAGAAATCATCTCCTTACATTCCCTGATTCTGCATTCTGGGTCTAGGACATCAGATGCATAGCTTCCCTCAGGAACCATATACTGCTGAGGGTCGTAACCCCAGTTGTATTTCTCTTCAGGATGAAGCTCATTAACGGTTTTGAAATCCGCTATAGGAAGGAGCTGAAGATGGGTGATTCCAAGAGATTTGATATAATCAAAACCTGCTGGATGACCGCCTTTAGTTAAACAACCTTCCTGGTATAGGGCTTTGAATGTGCCCTTGTTTTCGATATTTGTGTGCGGGTCGATTGTCAAATCCCTCACATTTCCCTCATAAATGATGGCATCTATATAAGAATTGAGCCTTGAAAGGCCTTCTTCATTGCTTGGAATGCCATTAAAACGGCTCATATCTAAGACGACAGAGCTTTCGCCGTTTGGGCTTGATGCTTTTGCGTATGGGTCGGTAGCGACTCTAGAAACGCCTGAATTTGTGACGATGTAGAGATACTCTGCGTATTCCATATCGCCTTTGATCGTTAAACGGTATACGCCTTTGGCGCTTCTCTCCATCGGATGGTAATGCCATCTGGTAGATGTTCTCTTGCGGAATTTGAGCGTTACTTCGCTTGCAACAGGTGCCCAAAGAGCAAAACTAGTCTCCTCTTTTGAGTATGTTGCGCCTAAGTCATCGCCATCGTAGTAGAAAGCCTCATTGAAAGAAGGAAATGTAGGAACTTCCGACATATCAAGAGGTATTATTGCCCACCCAACTAGAGCAATAGCATAGCTATGCCCTAATGGGAGAGGTTTATCCAATCTGTAATCAAACATCATGGAATTTGGGGTTGAAACGAATTTTGTTGAAGTAAGTTTCACCTCTTCTACATCATCAACGATGAGCTTGACCTCGAATTTTTGATAAGGGGTCGCGGAAAAGACGCTGAGTCGAATCAGGTCTTTCTCCACTAATCTTGCTGATAAAAAGGTGTCTTTCATAAGTTATCTAGGTAAGTCCCAGCCATCTGGGATTGTTGTTGTTCCATCGGTTGTGCCTTTGTTCTCGCCGCTCAAAGTCTGCTTTTGGTGAATGAGGACCTTGGAACCTTTGGAGTTTGTCTCCTGTCCAGGGATATTAGGTTCAACGATGCCTTCATCCTGAAGCTGCTTGAATATCTTGCCCGCTCTAGGGAATCCAACGGAGAATTCTCTTTGGATCTTGGAGATAGAAACGTATTCCATCTGCATGACCGCTTCTTTGATCATCTCGTATTTGGATGCGCCTTCCGCTGCTCTAAGCTCAGAACGTGATGGCATAGCGGCAGCTGCTGCCTCTTCAAATGCCTTCTGTTCTGCTTCGTGGTCGTGCAAATCCAAGAACACCGGGTCGTAATGGGTCTTCTGCTGAGCACGAATGTGGTTGCAGACGCCTTTGATTTCGTCGTTCCAAACCATGCAGCCTTGCGCACGGATGAGAGCCCATTTGTTGATTTCTGGGCAGTTGACGAGCATATCGCCATGTCCTGCGAGGTTCTCTGCGCCGCCTTCGTTGAGGATTGTGCATGAGTCCGTTGCTGATCTTACCCATAAAGCGACTGTTGTTGGCAAGTTGGCCTTGATACGGCCATTGACTACGTCAACTGTAGGTCTCTGAGTTGTTAAAACGATGTGGATACCAGCACTTCTTGCCTTCTGGGCTAAACGAGCGACTGGGTCCGAGATGTTCTTACAGACGTCAACTGCATCAGCGAACTCATCCAAAATAAGAACGATATACGGGAGCTTTGCGATTCCGTTTTCTTCAGCGTATTCGCCGTTGAACTGCTTGATGTTTGTGACACCGGCCTGCTCGAATACCTGGTTACGTCTTTCCATTTCATCAATGAGTTTGTCCAAACACACTTTGACCTGTGTGACATCTTTGATGATTGGGCATAAGAGGTGTGGCAAGTCCTTATAGAGAGCCATTTCAACTCTCTTAGGGTCAACGAGGATGAGCTTAAGCTCTTCAGGTCTATTCTTCATGATGAGCGACATGATGATGCCGTGGATGAAGATTGATTTACCTGAGCCTGTTGAACCTGCGACGAGCATGTGAGGGAAGGTTCTTAAATCACCCGTCACATAGTGACCGGCGATATCTTTTCCAAATGGGATGTGGAATTTACGCTCTTCGCCATATCCACAAGCGTCCATCATTTCCTTGAAGTAAACGGTGTCGCTCTTCTCGTTAGGAATCTCAAGGCCGGATGTCTGAGTGCCCATGACGACTTCCTGGAAACGAGGCTGAATACCGTTGAGTCTCTTGGCGAGGTCGTTTAAGACGCCGTTGATGACGCTGACACGGACGTTTGGCTCTGTTACGATGTTGAATCTTGTGACAGATGGTCCGATTGTGTAGCTCTCAACATGAGCGCCGATACGCATGTCGACGAAGAGTTTGTCGATGATACCACGCTTAATTTCACAGTCAGCAGCCATGCCGGCAGGAGATGATGTGTTAACCGGGGTTCTTAATAAAGAAACAGGTGGTAATTCAAATGGAGGGAGTTCCTCTGCTAGGTCACAGTGAAGATCGCGGATGATAATCTGGTTCTCTGTGGACATGAGGGAAAGCTTTGCTTCAAACTTCTCCTTTTCAGTCAACGTTCTAGGGGTTGGAGCCGGTGCAGGAGCTGGCTCTTCTTCCTC
>DCHU01000055.1 GCA_002314915.1 Caryophanales bacterium UBA1744 | reverse complement strand
TCATCCATGAGCATGATGTTGTACCTAGGATAATGGGTTTGGATCATGTTCATCTCAAGGATGAATGCCTCTTTATCTGTGTGGACGATTATGAAATCAAAATGGTGAATGTGTGACATCATGGCCTGGACTTTGCCAGATTGAGGACGAAGAAAATACTGAGAAACACGATTCTTCAAATTCTTGGCTTTGCCAATATAGATGATTTTATCGTTCTCATCCTTCATCTGATAAACGCCTGGCTTATCAGGTAGTAAAGCAATTTGCGATTTTAAGAGCTCAGATAACGCCATTACTTGAGGTAGCAGATTGTCGCTCCACCACCGCCCTCCTCGCCGGTAGCGCCTTCGTATGACTTAACGAAGTCTTTCTTATGTTCTTCGAGGTATCCACGAACGAGGTTTCTTAAAGCGCCAGATCCCCAACCGTGGATGATTCTGACTCTCTTGTAGCGTTTTAGGATACATTTATCGAGATAGTTCATTAAATTGAGTTTTGCCTCTTCGACATGCTGTCCGATGAGGTTGAGTTCCAATGGAACTGATGGTCCGAAACCAACCGAGTCAACTCCGTATCCGTTAACGGTTTTCTTTTTTACTTCCGGCTCTGGGACTTTGATGCATTTATCGATTGCAACCTTAAAGGAGATACCCTCTTTTGAGATGACTTCAACTTTGTTGCCGTTGATGGATTTAACTTTTCCTGCAGCGAAAAGGGATGGGATGTTTACATAGTCACCAACATTGACTGGTCCGGTGAACTTCTGTTCTTCTTTTGTGACATCAAGGTCTTTGACCTTCTTCTTAGCTGATATGACTTCATGCATCTTGGCGTCACCTGACTGGACGGATTTAAGAATCTTGTTGAGCTCATCCTCATATTCGCGGAGGATAGCCTTCTTCTTCATATCTACGTCTGACATGAATTTCTCTTCTCTCATAGCAAGAGCGGATTCTTTGGCTTTCATCTGGCCTTCTCTGCGGTCCATATCCGCTTTCATCTTGGCGACTTCGTTTCTCTCTTCTTCGGTCTTACGGGTTACTTCGGTAAGTTTCTTGATTGCTTCGGTAACACTTGTCTCTTCATGTTCTGATAGGTATGCCTGTGCAGACTTAAGGATTTCATCGGATAATCCGAATCGTCTTGCGACGATCAAACCGTAAGATTCACCAGGTAAACCCATCTTGAGCTTATATGTTGGCAAGAGATTCTCTTCGTCGAAAATCATTGATGCATTCATGACATCATCACAGGATAAAGCATATGCTTTAAGTCCTTCGAAGTGGCTTGATATCATAGTAACTGCATGTTTTCTTAAAAGATGATTGATGATTGCGAATGCGATAGCTTCACCTTCTTTTGGCGATGTTCCGGTTCCGACTTCATCCAATAAGACCAAGTCTTTTCCTCCAACGATATCCATTATCTCGGAGATGTTCTTCATATGACCGGAGAATGTAGAAAGGTTGTCGCTTAATGACTGCGAGTCACCGATATCGACGAAGATGTGTTTGAAATATGAAAGAGTTGCGCCCTGTGTAGCAGGGATAGCAAGTCCACATTGGTTCATCATGACAAGGATGCCAAGTGTCTTTAAAGCGACGGTCTTACCACCGGCGTTAGGACCGGAGATGATGACCATCGAGTTTTTCTCTCCTAAGACAAAATCATTTGCCACCACTTTCTTAGGGTCTAAGAGAGGGTGTCTTGCATTATAGATTTCAACTCTTGGTGTATCGCTGAATATAGCGACTCTACCGTCAATTTTCTCTGCGTAGAGAGCCTTAGACTGGAGGAAATCGAGATATCCAATCATATGGTTGTTTCTAATCAAGTTGTCTCCAGCCTGGGCAACTGCTGATGATAATTCAGCGAGTAAGCGTCTGATTTCCGCTCTTTCCTCATTCTTGAGTTCAGCCATCTTGTTGTTTAATTCAACAAGAACCTCTGGCTCGATGAATGTTGTTTCTCCTGAATTGGAGATGTCTTGAACGATACCTTTGACTCTATGCTTATAAGCATTTGCAACAGGAATGACATAATGGCCATTCTTCATTGTGAGGGTTTGATCTGTTAAGAAGTCTTTGTTATCTCCGAGGATATATCCGAGTTTCTTCTTCATTTCAGCTTCACATCTGGTGATTGCAACACGGATGCTCTTTAGTTTTGGCGACGCGTTATCAAAGATAGAAAGGTCTGGAGCAATGATCTTGTGGATTGCTCTTTCAATGTATTCGATGTCCGGGAAATTTGTGATGTATGCAGAAAGAATTGGGGAATCGGTAACCTGTCTGAAGTAATTCTTGATGCTTTTCTGTTCCAAGACGTCATTGGCAACTCTTTCAAGTTCTTCAACATCTAAAACTCCGCCTTTCTGGGCGAATCTGATGCACTTCTCTAAAGAGGCGCTGACCTGAATAGGTAATGAGCCATACTTAAAGAGGAGAATAATCATCTCGTCGAGCTTCTCTAGTTCTTCCCTCATTTCGATTGTGTTAGCAAACATTGAGAGCTGATTGATTCTCTCTTTTGCCACTTCAGTGCGGGAGAATGAGGCTACTTCCGCTTTAATTCTTTCAAATTCAAATTTCTCGTAAACGTTCTGCATAGGTGGAATTATAACCTAGAAACCACAATATTGTGGAATGAATGTTAGGCTTTTTGCATTTCTTCGTTTGTTGACCACTCGAAAAGATATTGTGTTAAAATAGCGCCATGGAAGTAAAAGCAACCGTATATTCGGCAGAAATCGACGATGCAACATATGAGAAAATGAGGGATTTCTATTCCCAATTTTCTTCAAAGTCTCCTAACGAGTACATCGAGATTTTTGCACAGGGCGAAAAGGTAAGTGTTGCCATCTACAAAAAGAACAAAAAAGGCAAGAGAAAAGTCGTCTTCCAAGGCGATAGAGCAATCACTGAGGCCAAGATGTTTTTTAAGGATGCAAAAGCCACTACTACCAAGAAAATCGATACTTTAGTCCCTTCTCTATTCCCTCAGATCGGAAGCGATGAAGTCGGTACAGGAGATGTATTTGGTCCAATATGTGTTGCTGCTGCTTTTGTTAGAGAAGAAGACCTCCCACTCCTCAAGGAATTGGGCGTTACAGACTCCAAACAAATGACCGATGAGAAAATCTTAGAAATAGGACCTAAACTCATCAATTCATTCATCTATTCACAACTCTCATTGCCAAACTCCAAATTCAATGAAGTTCATGATGAAATCAATATGAACGCCATAAAGGCAAAAATGCACAATCAGTGTTACATCAATGTTTTGGAGAAAGTTGGAGATGCCCACATCTATCAGGACCAGTTTGCGGAACCTGCATTGTATTTCTCCTATTTAAAAGATGTTGAGCCAGTTGTCAGAAACGTTACATTCCACACAAAGGGCGAATCGTATTACCCATCAGTAGCCTTAGGAAGCGTTATTGCAAGGTATTCTTTCTTAAGAAAGATGAAAGAAATGGATGAGAAGTACGGAATGCACTTCCCATTAGGTTCATCAAACGTTCATACAGAGGAAGCTTTGAAGGTATTCATTGAAAAATACGGAAAAAAAGAGCTCAGCAATGTTGCTAAGCTCAATTTCAAGAATGTTACTTCACTTCTGTAAGTCCATCTAACACATTTACGAAATGATCTGGAAGAGGCGCCTCGAAGGTGACCTCTTTTTCTGTTCTTGGATGAACGAATGATAATTTGTAAGCGTGTAGCAACTGACCGTTGTTGTATAAGCCTCTGTTATTGTGACCGTATAGAGGATCGCCGATGACAGGGTGTCCGATGTAATCCATGTGGACACGAATCTGATGGGTTCTTCCGGTTCTTAATCTACAAGCAATTAATGTGTATCCGCCCGCAAATCTTTTAATAACATGGAAGTAGGTGACAGCCTCTTTTCCATTGGATAAATTGACACAAAATTTAGTTTTGATTTTTGGGTCACGTCCAATCGGTCCGTCAATCTTGCCATCACTCTCTTCGATGAATCCTTTGACGAGAGCAATGTACTCACGGTGCATCGAATGATCGGAGAGCTGGTCCGCTAACTTCTCATAAGCGAAATCATTTTTAACGATGGCGAGGAGACCGGATGTGTCTTTGTCAATTCGATGGACAAGACCAGGTCTAAATTCACTGCCATCCCTGTGAGCGAGTTCGTCAGAGTAATTGACTAGAGCGTTCACAAGTGTTCCTGTTGGGTGACCGTTGCCCGGATGGACAACCATGCCCTGAGGTTTGTTGATGATTATGATGTCATCGTCTTCAAACATCACATTTAGAGGGATATTTTCCGCAACAACGTTTAGTGTTGAATTAGTAGTTTTTTTATAAGTTATCAAATCGGCAAGTCTTACGATGTATGCTGGCTTTTCTTTCTTTCCGTTCACAAGTGTGTCTCCAGACTTAATCATAGCCTGAACCTTACTTCTTGAAAGGTCCACTTCTACACTCGTTAAGACCTCGTCGAGACGGCGTCCGACGTAATCACTGGTTACGACGAATTCGCTCATTACTCGACATTTCCTTTCTTAGCTTTCTCAGCCTTCCACTCCTTGATCTCACGATAAGCGATGACCACAATTGCTGCAATGACCGCTACCGTTAAACAGATATCAGCGAAGTTGAAGATTGCGAAATCCCAGCCCCAAAATGTGAAACTGAAGAAGTCAATTACTCCTGAGAAACCGACTGTCTTTTTCCAATAGAAGCTTCTATCGATTGCGTTTCCAAGCGCGCCAGCGAAGGCGAGCATCCACAAGAAATTGTTGAGTTTGTTGTTCTTATGGAGTCCCTGATACCAGTATCTAAGGATAAGGATTGACGCATTCCAAGAAATGATTATATAGAGGATTCTGGCCCAGAGTTTTCCGTTACCAAGACCGAATGCTGCACCTTGGTTAAAGGTGAGTACGATTCGGAATTGGAGCCATCCCCAATCAATCACTCGGATTGCATTTGTAACATCGTAATCGAACGACTTGACGATCAACCATTTGGTCAATTGGTCAACGCCAACGAACAAGATTCCCATCCAGATGAATGAGAAGAACACTAACTTCCATGACCATTTTGGATGGATGAAGGTGTGAAGTTCTTGCCAAGCCTCCTTAAAGGCGGTTTTGAAATCCACATCTTCGTCATCATCATCGGTTTCGACAGGCTTAGATTCGGCGTTTTCAGGTGTTAAATCCTTGGTTTCTTCCACCAATTCCTGATTGTCTTTCTCTAAATCTGCCATATTAATTACTTTCCAAGTGCCTTCATGCAGCGTGGGCATAAGCATCCGACGTCTGTTGAGACGACAGAGAACTTGATGTTACGGCATCTTTCGCACTTTTCTCCGGTAGCTTTTGTGACTGTTGCGCTTGGCGCACCAACTGCAACTGTTAATGATGAGACACCGAATAATCTTGGTAACTCATCGGAATCGAGAGTATTTAATGTGTTAACAATAGCTTCATCGTCAAATGTTGCTTCAACTGCAGCCTCGACTGATGATCCGATAACGCCTTCAGCACGCTTATCTTCAAGAGACTTTAAGACGATATCTCTGAACTTATTGAATGAAGCGTATGTTGCTTTTGCATCTTCACCGTAGACGTGTGACTCTTTTGGCATGTCATCTAACTGTGGTGATTTCTTGGTAACACCTGGGATAAATCCATAGACTTCATCCATTGTGAAGCTGAGGATTGGGTTCCACATCAAGCATAATCCCTTTGTCATTGTGTAGATGACATACTGGACTGCTTTTCTTCTCTCGCTGTCCTTTGCATCGCAGTAAAGGATGTCTTTAGCGATGTTGAGGTAGAAGCCTGAGAGTTCAACCATGAACTGCGTCATAGCAGCGGATGCTTTTGAATACTGGAAGTCAGCATATGCTTTAAGAACATAGTTCTTAACTGACTCATACTGTGCAAGGATCCACTCATCTACTGGCCAAAGCTTTGGCTGTGATTCTGGATGGACATATGGAACGCCTTCTCCATCTTGGAGGTTTCCGAGCATGAATTTGAATGTGTTTCTGACTTTTCTATACTGGTCGGAAACTGTTGCGATGATTGATTCTGAGATTCTGACGTCTGAGACGAAGTCAACGCCTGCAGCCCAGAGTCTTAAGATATCTGCGCCGAACTGGTTAGCGACCTTTGATGGGTCGATACCGTTTCCTTTGGACTTTGACATCTTGGACCAGTTCTCGTCCATGACCCATCCGTGTGTGACGCATTTCTTAAATGGAGTGTGTCCGCTATATGCGACAGATAAGATGAGGGAAGAGTTGAACCAGCCTCTGTACTGGTCGTTGCCTTCAAGGTAAACGTCTGAAGGATATGAGAGTCCTCTTTCGTTTAAGACGCCGTTCCATGAGGAACCTGAGTCGAACCAGACGTCCATGATGTCTGTTTCTTTACGGAAGTTGCCGTTTGGAGACTTCTCATTTGTATAGCCTTCAGGTAATAAATCCTTAGCGTCCTTTTCAAACCAGATGTTAGAACCGTTCTTCGCGATTAAGTCGCGGATATGGTCGAAGACTGCCTTTTCAACGATTGGTGAGTCGTCTTCGTTATAGATGATAGGGATTGGAACACCCCATGTTCTCTGTCTTGAGATACACCAGTCAGCACGGTCTGCGATCATGTTGACCATCTTGTTCTCACCCCATGCAGGAATCCATTTGATCTTATGGACTTCCTCAAGGAGTTTCTCTCTGATTGGAGAGATTGAGCAGAACCACTGTGGGGTAGCTCTGAAGATGACTGGCTTATGTGTTCTCCAGTCGTGTGGATATGAGTGAACGATATCGATCTCTTTTAAGAGATGTCCGTTCTCTTCAAGTAATTCAACGACTTTGTCGTTAGCAACTTCATAGAAGAGTCCATCTAATGGGTCTCCTGCCTCTGCGTGCATGATGCCTCTATCATCGACGTTGCCCATTGGCTTGATTCCGTAGCGCATACATGCGTTAAAGTCATCCAAACCATGGTCAGGGTCTGTGTGAACACAGCCTGTACCTGAGTCGTCTGTGACGAAGTTAGCGTTCATGATGAGAGATTCTCTATCATAGAGAGGATGTTTGGCGTGTCCGCCTTCGAGTTCCTGACCTTTTACGGTCTTTAAGAGCTCGCAGTACTCGAAACCAAGCTCTTCCTTGAGCTGGTCCTTAAGAGAGGCTAAGAAGACGAATTTGCCCTTATTTGTATCGAATAATCCGTATTCGAATCTAGGATTGAGCGTGATGCCTCTGTTGGATGGGATTGTCCAAGGAGTTGTTGTCCAGATGATGATCTTTGCATCGCTTGGGAAGAGTCCTTTTGAATCGGTGAAGTCGAAGTAGACGTACATTGTCTTTGCAGGAACGTCTGCATATTCAACCTCAGCCTCAGCAAGCGCCGATTCTGATGACCATGACCAGTAGACTGGTTTCTCGCCTTTATAGATGAGTCCATCAAGAGCCATCTTAGCGAAGACATCGATCTGTCTTGCCTCAAACTCTGGAAGGAGAGTCATATAAGGTCTATCGTAATCACCTAAGCAGCCTAAGCGTGTGATCTGGGCTTTCTGGTGCTCGACCTGTGTCTTTGCATATGCATCGCATAATGAACGGAAGTCAGCGACTGACATAGCCTTGCGGTTAACGCCTGACTTTGTGACTTTGACTTCAATTGGAAGACCGTGTGTATCCCAACCGAAAACGAATGGGGTCTTATAGCCTGCCATGTTGTTAAATCTGACAGCAAAGTCCTTTAACATTCTGTTGAGCATGTGTCCGCAGTGAATGTCACCGTTTGCGTATGGAGGGCCATCGTGAAGTAAGAATTCTTCGCATCCCTCTCTGTTTTTGTTCATTTCGTCATAAAGACGGAATTCATCCCATTTTTTGAGCATCAATGGTTCTTTTGTCGTTAAGCCTGCGCGCATTTCAAAGCCGCCTTTTGGCATTAACAATGTATCTTTTAACTCGCTCATACATTCCTCCTAAAAATAAAAAGCGCCCACATCTAAGGGCGCTTGGATTGCGTGGTACCACCTTAGTTTAGATATTATATATCTACACTCGAATGCTGATAACGCTAGCAGCGGTCAACCTACATCTATTCGGAAGACTGGCTCAATAGTGATAACCTTTCGCGTGCCCCGTTCTCATCCAGGGGGCTCTCTCATGTTTGCTACTAGGCGTGATCTATTTCTCAGCCGCCATTAATATAGTGGTAAGTTGCTCGCTTTGCAATTCTTTTTAAAAGAATGGTTTTTAGAAAATCTTTGGTGTGAGGATGTCCATGATGCTCTCTGTTTCCATTGAAGGAGCCTGTTTTTGCTCCTGAACTGGAGAGGTCATCTGGACAACTGGGGTTGGGTTCTGGACTGGGTTCTTGGTCAAATCGATATCGTCGAATCCAGCTGCGATGATGCTGCAGAAGATTGAATCTTCGAGCATTGGGTTCTTTGTGTAGCCGAACTTGATATCCATCTGAGTTCCCGCCAATTCGGAAACCTTGGCAAGGCAATCCGTTGCTTCGTAAAGTGTGACGCCGTTTCCGCAAACGACGTTGCAGATGCCTTTCTTGGCACCGACGATTGATGTTTCAAGAAGATTGAGGTTGATTGCGTTGTTGACTGCATCCTCTGTCTTATTAGGTCCTGTTCCGATACCGAATCCGATAAGGGTTGAGCCTGCGTTCTCGAGAGTTGATTTGACATCGGCGAAGTCCAAGTTCATTGTTCCTGGGACCAAGATGATGTCTGCGACAGTCTTTACTGACTGAGCGAGGATCTTGTC
>DCHU01000021.1 GCA_002314915.1 Caryophanales bacterium UBA1744 | reverse complement strand
GAATAAAGTCCGCATGCCATTAAACTAGCTAATGCTATCGTCAAAAGTGTGGATTTATGTTTCATATGAATTCCTCTTTCTTATCTATTCTATTCTAAACGTGCGTGTAGAAAAATCATACTTTCAGGTGATTTTATAGCAAAAATGTCAATAACGACTTTTTTCAAGTGTCAAGGTGATGAATTTGGTATTTTTTAAATAAAATATAAATATTTAGGTCGCTCGACAATCTTGCGGTATATTTGTAATAACATATAAAAGAGTGCAAAAAAGTCTATTTCGTGAAAAATAGTCTTGCACTATGTAAAATATCCGTGTTTAAATACCGATATGGAAAAAGTATCAATTGAGCTTGTCAGATACGACAAGATTAAACATCTTAAGTTTTTTGTTAACAGAATCAGCCTCGCACCTAACCATATTCATAACGAAATCGAGTTAGGTTTAGTCCTTTCTGGAAACGGAACCGTTATCGTCAAGCAGACTAAACACGACATCAAAAAGGGAGACATCTTCCTTATCAACTCAAATGAAGTCCACGCTATCCGCAACGACTTCTCATCAACACCTGACCAGCATCCTATCATCTTGATCATTCAGATTTCTAACCACTTCTTAAGGGAATATATCCCTTCAGTTAGAACAACTGTCTTTGACACATGCAAGATCAGCGATTCCCTTCCAAAGGAAAAGTGCGATGTCCTCTCAAAGCTTATGCTAGAGGCATGCGCTACATATTTTGGACAAGGACCTTCATTCAGACTTGAGACAATCATCCCTATGACCAAGATCCTTGGATTCTTATATAGAGAGATTCCTTACGAAATCATCACTGAATCCCAGAAGAAGAGAAAGAAAGAGAGAGACCTCCAGATCGAGAGAATCATCTCCTACATCGATGCGAACTTCGAGTCACAGATCAGACTCGCAGACATCGCTGAAATGGAAGGAATCACGGTCACTTACCTCTCCCACATCTTCACTTCTAACTTCGGTGTCACATTCCAGGAATACGTCAACATCAAGCGTTTCGAGGAATGCTTAAGACTTATGGGAAACAGCAAGAAAACCTTGCTTGAAATCTCCTATGAATCAGGCTTCTCTGATCCAAAGTACATGAACAAGATGTTCTTGAAGAGAGTCGGCATGACACCAAAAGAGTGTCGAGCAAAAATCGCAACATTGTCAACATTGGGCAATGAACCAAAGATCGGTGCGACAGAAAGAATCTACAACACTAACATGGCACTCGACTTCATCAAGAAGTTCGCAAAAGAGTTTTATCCAGAAGAGAAGATTTAGTTCTTCTCTTTTTTTATTCTCATTTATGAGGGCAACAAAAAAAGCACCCAGTTTTGCCTGAGTGCTGATTTTTGTTTTAGCTTATTTTGCTAACTTGATGTACATGTTTGCTTTGTCCATCAAGAGTCTGTAGCCAGCGCCTGCTCCGTTAGCGAGAGTGATTGTGTTCTCACCTGCTGCTAATGTGACTTTAGAGATGACTGCTTCTTTGTATTCGGTTGAATTGTAGCCGAGTTCGGTTGATGTCTTGTCGTTGTTTGTTGGGTTGATTGCGTCTGCGTCATTAATCTTGATTGTGATCTGTCTTGTGCTTAATGCGGTTGATTCTGCGCCTGATCCAATCTTTGCAGGGAGGAGTAAGTCATATTCGCCTGCATCAGTGACTGTTGCCTTAACTGTGACCGATCCACCCTTGTTCTGCTTTCCATCATCGCCGATGAATGTTCCTGTGTCTGGCATATCGACTTTGATTTCGGTTGTGTATCCAGTTTCAACTGGATCGGTTGGAGTTGTTGGGTCTACTGGATCAACAGGATCGACTGGATCTGTTGGAGTTGTTGGGTCTGTTGGAGTTGTTGGTGTGTATGGAGTGACTGCTGTTCCATCTGTTAATTGGATGAGTCTGACCTGGCTCCAGATCATTGAGTATCCGATGTTTCCGTGGTGAGCTGAGAAGATTGTTGCGTCGAGTTCGACATCGTCGACGACCTCAACCCATGCTGGAGTTGTTGATAATCCGTCTTCGCCCCATGTCTTCATATTTGTTGGGTTGATTGCGGTTTCGCTCTCATTCTGTGAGAAGAAGTATCTCCATGGTGACTGATCTGCTGTATCCGGGTTTGATCCAGTATCTGTCTCGTGCTGGTTATACCAGTATCTATCCTGGTGTGAGTCGTATGAGAGGCCTGCTTCAACCATGATCTTGTAGTGAGCGTGTGGGACGATTCCGTTGAGGTTCCATGTTGCTGTTGCATCAGATCCTGATTTTGCATTCCACTTGGTTGTTGACTTGTTCCAGCCAGTTGCGTCTGCGATTAAGAGGTTATATGCAGTTGCACCGCATTCGCACTTCATCTTCTGGACGACGCCCTGTTTCTCTCCGTCTTCGACGAATGTGTGTGCCTTTGCAGGGATTTTTTCAGTCTTTGTTTCTCCACAGACTGAGCACTTCTGCTTTAATTCGCCTTCTTTGCCGCATGTTGCTTCGACCGTTCCGTCATCGACAAATGTGTGGCCTTTTGCTGCGACGTCCTGTGTCTGCTTCTCACCGCATTCGCAGGTTCTTTCCTTCTGGCCCTTCTCTGTACATGTTGGAGCCTTTGTTTCTGTCCACTCTCCGTATGAGTGTTTGTGGTTCTGGGAGGTTGTTGGCTTGTCAGTGTTTGTCTTGCTCTCCTCTGGTGTTGGTGTCTTTCCTCCGCATGCGACTAAGAACATAGCTGCTGCGAGAGATACGACGAATAATGAAGATTTTTTCATAATGTTGAACTTTTTGTTCAATCCTTTCTGGAAGATTATTTGTATGAACTAGACCACTCTTTATCACAATCTTCCGCGATGATAAAAGGCGAAATAAACATATGTTCTATTCCATGTGGTTGTCGTTCGTTAGTGTCTTATATTATTTATCGTATAAGCGTGTGTTATATGACATTGTTGTTATTTGATGTAGTCAATATATGACTCAAAATGTCACTATATCAGGCATATAATCGAACATACATTTATGTATATTTTCAAAATCGCATGAAAGACTAGATGACAATCATTTGTTTATTTACATTTGTTATTTATCCGCAAAGCTAGGAGAGCAGATGATATTTATCACACAATACGCGCATACATTGTATAATGCACCGCATGAAAAGAAGACTGACTCCACTATTCATAATGGCATTCACATCAATGTTGATGGGATGTACATCTAACGGCAGTTCATCATCATTAGAGACAACATCGTCTGAGATCAGGAGCGATGTTTCATCTACGAGTGAGACCATTACTTCGTCTTCTAAAGATGAGATCGTTTTAGTCACCTCAATTACCCTAAACTACACATCATACGAGTTACCTCTTAGAAAACTCGTTTCTTTAAAGGCCAGCGTTCTTCCTAATAACGCAACAGATCCATCGCTAAAATGGACTAGCAGCGATACTGCAACGGTGTCCGTCGATTCAAAAGGACAATGCTACGGATGGAAGGTTGGAACCGCCACAATCACCGCAACGGCAAAGGATGGATCCGGTGTTTCAGCATCATGTGAGATAACCGTCTACGAGGTTCAGGCAACATCAGTCTCTTTAAGCGAGCATTCAAGAGACTTATACCCTGGTGAGAGTTTCTCTTTATCCGCATCGATAACCCCATCTGAAACAACAGATAAAGCAATCACTTGGTCATCAAGCGACACAAACGTCGCAAAAGTATCGGAATTGGGAGTCGTTGAGGCCGTTAGTCCAGGCGTTGCAACAATCACGGTATCCACTAAAAACGGCATTACCGACACATGCGAGGTAAGAGTTAATTCCGTTTCAATCAAGTCATTCTCGCTTAAGAACAGAAGTGTTTCACTCCATGTCTCAGAGACCTATGAATTGACACCTGTTTTCGTACCGGAAAACGCCACAAACAAGAACGTTAATTACACATCAAATAACAATAGCGTTGCAACAGTTGAGAACGGCATTGTCACTGCTAAATCAGTAGGTAAGGCAACAATCACTGCCACAAGCGTTGATGGAGGGTACACTTCCACATGCGACGTCACGGTCATTGAGGAGGGTCAGCTTGCTAAGACGCCTATCAACAAAACATATCAGGATTTCGCGCATAATAACCTTGCGGGAATGGGTGCTACTCCAACCCAAGGCAAATCAAAAGTGTTGGTTGTCCCTGTTTGGTTATCAGATTCAACAAACTATATCTCTATAGATAAGAAAGAGAGCCTTAGACAAAACATTCAGACTGCCTTCTTCGGAAATGCAGATGACATTGGATACGAATCCGTATCTTCATACTATTCCAAAGCAAGCTTTGGTAAATATCAGTTTGATGGAACGGTCACCGATTGGTTTGACTGTGGATTATCCACTAGTTATGTCGGCGATTCAACTTCGGGAGATTCAAGAGTCCAGACTCTCACTTCTAGCGCGGTCAACTTTGTTAAGAGCAAGTTAGGCAATGATTTAACAGATTACGATCAGGACGGAGATGGATTCCTCGACGGATTGATCATGATATACGCCGCTCCAGATTACTACTCGATGAACAATTACAAATACGAGAACCTTTGGGCATATACAAGCTGGAACACCGGTAACAAATCATCACTAGCAAATCCAACGGTAAATGTATTCCATTGGGCATCATATGACTTCTTGTTCTCAGAGGGCCAGGATGCGAAAAATGCAACAGGCAAATCAACATACGGATGCGGTGATACGACACACTGTTCCGTTGACGCACATACATTCATTCATGAGACCGGTCATATGCTCGGTCTTGATGACTATTATGATTACAGCGGCCAGTATAACCCTGCCGGCGGTTTCAGCATGCAGGATTACAACGTCGGATGCCACGACCCATTCAGCATCATGTCTTTAGGCTGGACGGACCCATATGTTCCAACCGAGACCACCACAATCACAATCAAGCCATTCCAGGAATCTGGCGACATGATTCTTTTGTCTCCGGAGTTCAACGACTGCAATTCACCATTCGACGAATATCTCCTTTTGGAGTACTACACACCAACGGGTTTGAATGAGCACGACTCTAAGTATCAGTATCAGGAAAACTACCCACAAGGGCCGACTAAGGGCGGTATTAGATTGTGGCATGTCGATGCTAGACTCGTTTATGGTTCATCATTCAGAAACGTTTCAGTTGACAAAATGACAAGTGATCCAACCACTTCTTTAGGCAAAGTATATACAGCCATGTCGAACACCTATTACTACACCGGACAAGAGTCAATTTCTGTCCTCGGAAAGAGCTATGCAAACTACAATATTCTGCAGTTAATCAGAAACGATAAGACTGCCACATATAAACCAACAGACGCTTTATCGGATGATTCTTTATTTCATAAAGGTGATACATTTGACATGTCCACTTACGCATCCCAATTCGTTAATTCAGGCAAACTCAACAGCAAGAAGGATTTAAGATGGACATTTACCGTCAATTCTCTTGATGAGAATGGCGCCTCAATCACCGTCAAAAAATAGCGTCGAAATTAATTCTTGCATTTTTTACTGATACTTCTATATTTTTGTTTATTACAAAACGGAGGAACAGTAATGAACAATAAAAAGTTATGTTTGTTAATCGGTTCTATTTTCCTTTTGGCTTCCTGTGGTAACGGAGGTTGGCAAGGTTGCGGCAATAGCTGTGAGGATATCACTTCCACTTTTACCGTTGACGATGAGACAACCTACGAATCACACGAATGGGATGCGAATGTCGTATCGATGCTTAAGTACACGGTTGGCGATGTCGCATCATCAATACCTTCGTACACAGCTACAGATTATGCGGTATCGATCGGAAGCCAAACTAGTGACGACGGATCTTTAACCATTAAATTCACGGATGTCAAATGCTATCCGGTATCAGCTAGCGCGGATGTCGATTACGCCCAGAAATTAAAAATCTATGGCTTCACAGATGTCGCAGCAAGCTCTTATGCATTCGCTAAAGCGAGTGCAACCAAGGACTTAATCGTTCAGTATGAGGTCGTTGAGGGCAAGGAATTCACATATCTCAGCATTCTATGCTATACGGTTGAATATCGTTCAACTGAATGGCCAACCGAACTAGTTGAGGCGGTCTTGTCATACGACTTACCTCACATAGAGGGCGAAGCATATGAAGGATCATTCGATTCGTATTACATGGCTGGATATGTCTATGTATACGGAGTCTCAAGCGATGCCGACCAGAAATATGCGAGCACCTTAACCTCAAACGGTTGGGTAACTGCCAGCGGAGGTTCTAGTGCATATAGCTACAACTTAACCTCTCCAGATGGATGGATTACAGTCAGCACTTACATGACATATGACTCATACGAGGCTGAGATGCTTCTCATCAAGTTCGAGAACGCATGGCCATACCTTGAGCTTTGCTCAGTGATGGATGGTGATCTTCCAAAGCACACGAACGATAGTCTCTCATTCGAATACAAATGGATCTCAACAGAGGCAAATGGAGATGTATTGACTCTCTATTACGACGGGGCAACAGAGGTTGACTATGTCACCTACTGCAGTCTCCTAGAAAAAGACGGTTGGACTCTTGCCACAAGTGATGGCACAAGCCAAGGCGTCACATCCAGCGGCACCCACTACTCATACTATTCTAAAGGCACCCACGAAGTGGATGTATTATACGCCGAGTCTTACGGCACAATTGCAATACCGGTTTATTGCTAAGGAGGATTAGGACATGAAATCAAAGAAAGCTTTATATTTATCTGCAGCGATGGTCTTAGGTTTAGGACTTGTTGCTTGCGGAGGAAAAGGAAAGAAATCAAGCAAGGATGAATCCAGCTACTACTTACCTGGTGCTGGCTCAATCATCAACAACAAGGCAAACTTCGAGGACGCTTTGAAGGGTGACTACTCAAATGTCACAGTCCACTACGCTCAGGTCTACGCCGATGAGACTTATGAGGAAGAGGCATACGAGTACTATGTCAACGGATTCACGGTCGTTGATGACTACACAGCCGCATCTATGGGATACACCGGCATGTACCGCTACTCCATCTACCATGATTATCAGGGCGATAACTATGCATACTGGACCAAAGGTCAGGGATATGTCTACGATGGCTGGGTCTCAAACGGATATAGAGATGCAGACTTAGGCATCTATAATGCATATTTCTCAATCCCACATTTATTAGACGCAATTTCAGTTGATGACGTTGAGTATATCTTGGGCGCTTGGTACGTTAAGGCATCCAAGATTGATGAAATCAACGCTAAGGCATTCGAGTTCTATGGCGACCCAATGGTCGGCGGTGAGGACTTGACCGCTATCGCATTCCAGCTCGGAGAAGATGGAAGATTCTCAAAGATCATCGGTTCGGTATCCGATAACAGCGATGACGGCGTTGAAATCGTCTTCGATTACTACGGAACAACAACTTCCCCAATCGATTTGCCTGAGGCACCTAACGGCTCTAACTGCTACACATACGCAGAGATGAAGGGCGATTCCTACGTCCCTGATGTCTATGCAGAGTCTTTGAGCATCGCTCTTGAGGGCGAGCACAAGTCAGATGCAACGCATGACTTGGTCTTAGATATCGATGAATCAGTCGATTGCGTTCTCACAATCAACCCAGAGAACACCAACATCATGAACTACACTTGGTTATCAACCAATGCAGATGTTGCCTCAACCGATTACAAAGAGAACTGGACAGCAAAGCACAAATACATCTCTGGCGTCGGAACTGGCGAAGCAGAGATTTATGTCGCATACCTCTTAAAGGATGGTTCATATATCTATTCCAACCACTTGAAGGTTAAGGTCAATGCAGCAGCTGAAATCAACAAAGAGAACGCTGTCTATGACTTAACAATCACAGGTTCCGAAGATAAAGAAGACCCAGGCGATGGCTCAGACTATATGAGCGATCCAGCCTTCACAAAGGTATTCGCTGCAAACGGCATTACCACAACCGCTAACTACACAATCACAGGACACGGCATCACAACGCTCGAGGCTAAGAACACCGACTCATTCGGAAACGATGGACTTGTTCTCGTTGCTCAGCCATCCGCTGCTAAGTTCATGAACTATGGCTTCTATTCCGCAGTCGACTTCGACTTCGGTGACCAGGAAGTTACAGGTCTCTCATTCTATTATGCTTTGCATAAGTCAAATCAGAAGAATGACGCCATCAAGTTATTGAGCGAGGCTTATATCTCAACATCAAGCGATGGCGAGACTTGGTCAGACCCAATCGACATGAAGGAAGAGATGGTCGATGAATTCGGCAAGATCAACCTCAACTACTTGAGCAACCTCAAGATCATGTCTAGAACATTTGCTAAAGCAACAAAGGTCAGACTCTACTTCAAGTCCAACATGGTCGGCGGAAACCTCAACCTCTGCATGAACAGCTTTGTCTTCTATCACGATGAGACATGCCATGACCACACAGACTTCGTTGAAGTTCCAGTTACCGGCGTCACAATCGCTTCCTCAACCACTTCAATCAAAGAAGGCGCAACATCACAGTTATTCGTTTCGAATATCGCTCCAGAAGACGCAACAAACAAGAACGTCACATGGAAAACAAGCGATTCAACAATCGCAACAATCTCTGAGACAGGATTATTAACCGCTGTTAAGGCCGGAACTGTCGAGGTTTACGCAGTCGCTGCTAACGGAGTTGAGTCAAACAAGATCACATTCACAATCACAGGACAGGAATTCCTTCCAGAGTCAGTGCTTGGAACATATTTAGCTGATGATGTAATCATCAACTTAAAGTACTATGAGCTCAAAGTTGAAATCACTGATACCACAAGCGCAAAGGTCACATTGACACCTGAAACAGGCGATGCACTCGTCTACACATTCACATATGACACATATGATGTTGAGAACAAGTCAATCGCTCCATATGTATTCAAGGGCGCTGCAGGCTCACTCAAGATGAAGATCGTTGATAACAACGCAGAGATCTATTTAAAGACCGTTGATGTTGAACTCGGCAACACTCACATTTGGGAAGGCGAGGCTCTCAAGAAGTATATCGCTGCAACATCAATCGCATTAACCAAGGGCGGCAAATTCGTCTCCTCTATGGAACTTATCGCAGGTGGAAGCGATGGTGTCACTGCAACAGTTGGCCCATCAAATGCTTACTATACAGACGTCACCGCTACATCAAGCGATGAAGCAGTCGCAACAGTTGAGAAGAACGGCAACTACTTCACAGTCAAGGCAGTTGCTGCCGGTTCCGCAACAATCACCTTCAAAAACAAGGATGGCGTTACCACAACTCTCCCAGTCACAGTCAAGGCAGAGACATTAGTCTCATCAATCACTTTGACCGCTGAGAAGACAACAATCAACCAGGGCGAGGCTACAACTATCACAACAACGCTCAATGAGGGTGTCACAAAGAAGAACTTGAGCTACACCTCAAGCGACACAAGCGTTGCAACTGTTAACGTGAACAAGGTTACAGGCGTTGTCACAGTCACAGGTGTTGGCGCAGGCACCGCAACAATCACATGTAAAGATGCTGAGACAGGCGTCACAGGCACAATCGATATCACAGTCGCAGCAACTTCAGCCATCATCCCATCAACCGTCACGGGAACATGGTCAGGCGAAGATGGCTTAATGGGCTATGGCGCAACAGTCGTCGTCAACGCAGATGGCACAGGAACATTCACATGCGTTGACGCAGGAATTGAAGTCACATTTACACTCAAGTCAAAATCCGGAAACGTTTATACATTCGAATGCTCAAACGGCAAGGAATTGAAGTTAGAGATCGGCGCTAGCCACTTATTCGTCACATACGACGGCGGCGATATGGATCCAGATTCATATGCCACATTCGATGACGCAACATTTGATAGATAGTTATGAAAAAGAGCGTTTTATTACTTGGAGCGGCATTATTTGCATTAGCAAGCTGTGGCGAATCTGGCGAATACCGCCCAGACTTCAGCGATAACCCATGGGGTGAGACCGCTGCAAATGACTGCTATGACGCAGTACATGGAGTCATCCCATATCTCCAGTGCGATGATTTCGAATACAAGGTGAGCGAAGATGATTATGGCGACCCTATGATCACCTTCTATCTCTACTATGCAACAGATGACCTCGCCAGCGAGGCATTCAACAACTACGCAACCTTATGCGCAGAGAACATGTATGTCGTCAATGTCGGCGAGAACACTTACATCGACTATGACACATACACCTATTACACATATGACGTCATGTACGCGGATTGCTTAGTCGGCAAGAACCTCGGTTTAGAGATTGTTGGCACCCCATCCACTTACAACAGCAAGCCATGCTTAGGCTTATTCGTCTACAACTACCTCTACATCCCTGAGAACGAATATCCAGAACTCGCGATCCAGGAAGTCCTTGGAAAGAATCACGGATTGCCTACGATTGAAGGTGATTACACCTACAAGTTCCTGATGTTCATCGAAGAGGACTACAACACCGAGGCTTGCGAGATTCAGGTTTACGGCTGCTACTATGACCTCGAGGAATGGTACTTCAACCAGTTGATCGAGGACGGATGGTACATCATGAAGTGCAACGACTCCGCTGAGACATATGATCGTATCAAAGAGTACGATGGCTATGACCTCGACTATTACTACTATGCAGTCGGCGATGAGGCACTCGTCATCTTCGAATACAGCTTCGATTACCAGGCATTCATCATCGATGTCTATCAGAAACCTGCTGATTTCTAATTCTTAGACTTAAAACACGGTCGATTGGCCGTGTTTTTCTTTGCTCTTTTCTCTTTTGAGGCATATTGGGCGGTTTAATGCTTAGTTGAGCGTTATTTCTAAAGAAATGGCTGAGAATGGCCAAAAAGAAAACTCCCTAAGGTTATTAGAGAGTCATTTTCTTTTACATTAAGTCGAATATTCCGTTAGCGACGGTTTCCGCCATAAGCTCTGCGCCTTTGACGGAGAGGTGAACTTTATCGTCTCTGATGAGGTCACTTAATGGATTGTAGGCTGAGAATACTTTCTCGGTATCAATGAGTTCCACTTCCTCTTCTTCAGCGATGCTTCTGATGATTGGGTCAACAACATCAACGATTGTGTCGCCAGGGATGTTGAACTGGTTGGTTCCTGTTGTTGGAGGCGGGGTCATCATGATGATGCTCGCATCTGGAATATCGGTTCTGAACGATTCCAAAAGGGATTTGTAGCCATCCTTGAAGATGTCTTTAGCGTTCTCCCATCCTGTTGCGTCGTTCGTTCCTAACAAGATGCAGATGATGTCTGGCTGATAGGTGACTGTCTGGGTGTAGACATCCTGAAGAACGTATTTCTTTGCTGGGTCATCCCATGATCCGCCATAACCGGTGATGGAGATGCCGTTAACGCCGCAGTTCTTAACATCGAAGTTAATGCCGGAGATGCCGTTCTCATTGAAATAGCTTTGGAGATAGACAGGGTATGCCTGGCTTGACCAGTAATGGCCAGCGGTGAGTGAGTCGCCAACACAGGCGACTTTATAGGATTCCTTCTCAGGGATATATGGCCCTGATGGCTCAACGACTTCTGATGTCTTGGCTTCCTCTGGCTCGCTTGATGGCTGCTCGACTGGCTTAGATCCACACGATGCTAAGGCTAAGACGAAAAGGGATGAAAATAAGAGTTTTGTTAATGTCTTGTTCATAGTTGTAACCTCGCTTTAACTATACAACTTAGAAGACGTCTCTCAATGATAATTCAGTTAAATTCAATAGGACATTGAATTAACGCACATATTTCCATCTAAAGATGGAGTGTTTTTAATGTAAAATCCGCAGGGTCAAAAAACGGAAAACGGCTCTATTTATTAGTTGAGGGTTCCGTATGGTTCAGTTCCCGGACCTCTCTCCACTATCGCAATCCGAGGCGAAAGCGTATGGAAGAATTGATCGCTTTGTTGGTCTTGATTCTCCTGATACTTCTTGAGTTCGGAAGGAACAAAAAAGAGTAGGCACACGACCTACCCTTGAGTTCCACCACTCGAGAGTAGTATAGCCTGACGCCTCCACCATTGCAAGGGAACAGGGGGTTCCCACAAGGTGACAGATTGTGGGTTCCCGCAAAAAAAGTTCATCATAGATGAAATGGTTTTGCTTACTAAATTAGAGGGTCAAAAAAACGGAAAACGGCTCTATTTATTAGTGGAGGGTTCCGTATGGTTAAGTTCCCAGGCCTCTCTCCATGTTTGCAAAAAGGAATCAAGGGTTATGGAAGAACTCATCATCGTGATGTTCTTGGTCCTATTGATACTTCTTGAGATCACCAGAAACAAAAAGAAGTAGGCATACACCTACTCCTGAGTTTCAGACCTCAGATGTAGTATAGCCTAGCCCCCAAGCCATTGCAAGGGAACAGAGGGTTCCCACAAGGTGACAGATTGTGGGTTCCCACAAAACAATTCATCTTTGATGAAAACTTCTATCGTTAAAAGTCGAAGGGAAAATATCTTGTTTTCTCGTCTATTTATTAGTGGAGGGTTCCGTATGGTTAAGTTCCCAGGCCTCTCTCCACAATTGCATTGCGAGGCGTTAAGCCATGGAAGAGTTGATCATAATTCTGGTCATAGTTCTCCTGATACTTCGTGAGTTAGGCGGAAACAAAAAAGAGTAGGCACATGTCCTACCCTTGAGTTTCCAACCTCAACGGTAGTATAGCCTAGCGCCCCCACCATTGCAAGGGAACAGAGGGTTCCCACAAGGTGACAGATTGTGGGTTCCCCAAAGATAAGAAAAACGCCCCGGATGGAGCGTTCTTTTGCTACTTTGTTTAGCGTCTCTTTCTGAAGATCTTGTCGTCGAATTTCTTGCGAGCTTCTGAGAGAGATTCACCTTCTTCAAGAGCGGAGATGATGCAAGCGAAGAGAGGAGCGAGATATAAGACCTCGATCTTGTCTGACTTCTTGTCTTCTGGGAGAGGGATTGTATCGGTGATGACGAGTTTCTCCAAGGCTGAGTTGTTGATATTCTCAAGAGCCTTGCCTGAGAGGATACCGTGGGTGATAGCGGCATAGACTTTCTTAGCGCCTAACTCTTTTAACTTATTAGCGGCTAAGCAGAGGGTGCCTGCTGTATCGACGATATCATCAACGATGATACAGTTCTTGCCTTTGACGTCACCGACGATGCCGACGAATTCAGCCTGGTTTGGCTTTGGTCTACGCTTATCGATGATGGCGAGAGGAGCGTTTAACTTCTCTGCGAGTCTTGAGGTTCTGACGACGCCTCCGTGGTCTGGGGAGACGCAGCAGATGTCTTCTAAGCCTAAGTCTTTGAAGTATTTCCAATAGAGTGGCATTGGTGAGATGTCATCGACTGGGATATCGAAGAAGCCCTGGATCTGAGAAACGTGTAAGTCTGTGCAGACGACACGGTTAGCGCCAGCTGTGGTGATTAAGTCAGCGACGAGCTTAGCGGAGATTGGCTGTCTTGGTTTTGCTTTTCTATCCTGTCTAGCATAGCCGTAGTATGGCATGACACAGGTGATGGATCTTGCGGATGCTCTCTTTAAAGCATCGATTGTGATAAGGAGTTCCATGAGTCTTTCGTTGACTGGGGCGCATGTTGATTGAATGATGAAGACATCATCGCCACGGCATGATTCCAAAGCCTCAAAGCACACTTCTCCATCAGAAAAGTGAGGAACTTTAGCTGGCATCAATGATGCATCCAGGATTTCGGCAATCTCCTGAGCCATTTCGGTGTTGGCTGTGAGAGATAGGATTTTAAGTCTCTTGTTCATGTTATTTCCTCGGGTCTATTGACCACTGCACACTTTATTATATTGACTAGGACTATCTATAGAAAGTCCGGTTTACTTGAAAGCACTTTCTAAAAAAAGAAAAGCCCGGTGTCCCGAGCTAATCTATTTAGGTTCTCCATACTCACGTTTCAGCGCATCCAAGGAAACTACCCATTGGTTTCCGTATTTGGTGACATCTTGGCCTTTGACCAATTTGTTGTATTGGATGGCTTTGCGAAGGGTTGATTCATTCAAGCCCAACAATTTCGTCGCTTCGCTTATAGCGATTAGTCCATCGAAAGGCGTTTTAATTACCTTTCCATTGTCAAAGATCTCGTCACAGGCAAGGTCGACTTCGTCATTCCATATGACTCCGTATCCTCCCGGCCCTACATGAACTTTATTGAATACTGTTATGTCATTTAATTGTTTGAAAACTTCGATCTCATCCAATATTGGTGAGACATCGTAAACTTTAGTTACGCCTTCCACGAACTGAACAACGATTTTCAGTCCGTTCGACGGATAAACCGAATTGATTTTGTGGAACATGTCTTAACTATATCACGATTTCGTGAAATGTATACCATAAGAAAAGCCCGGTGTCCCGAGCTTTAGATTAATCCTTGTAAGTTTCCTTGATGTTGATTGATGCAAAGTGCTCAAGGTTTGCTCCATCAACCCAGATGACATGTGAGATATCCTGGCAGTTGATGATTGAGTGGAAGAGTTTATCTCTTCCAATGAACATCTTGATGACTTTGTTTGGGTCTTCACACATGGAGACGAGATTGTTGAGTTCGTTGACCATGTCGCTGACTTCTGAGTTGGCATCGCACTGGGCGAGCAAGACGATTGCGACGTTGCACTCCTTTGCAAGCTTATCAAGTGTTGCGATGAGGTTGAGTGTGTTGGCGAGATCTTTGTTCTCTCCGAATGTTGCACTTCTAACCAAGTCGAGATAGTCGATGTAGACTGAGTCGACCTGAGTAGCTCTGACTCTAACGATGTGGCAGAGTTCATCTAAACCGATTCCTGAAGCGTCAACAACGTTGACTTTGAAGAGTTCGGTCCACTTGATGCCGAAGTGGCTGTGGAGTTTGTTGTAGATGATTGACTGACAGTATTCGTATGAAAAATAAAGAACGCTCTTTGATTCTCTTAATTCCTGTGCAGCGTTAAATACTGAGATTGTTGATTTTCCTAAACCGGATTTGCCTAAAAGGACGCTTAAACGACCTCTCTCTAATTTGATGATTTCCATGGTTGTTACCTCGTTGGTGCTATAAATATATACTTTTTAACTTGCAGTGTAACTATTTCTTTTTTGTTATGTCTAAGACATGAGATGATGCGCCGAGCAGTTCCGGTCTCTCACATGTGGATAGATGATAGGCGATGAATTCAGCGTATTCCTCTTCTGATAAAGCGTTGATATAGACTCTAAGATAGTCTGATGGGCCATCACTTGCGATTATCTTGATTCTCTCTAATCCAGCGAGTTCATTATACTCGTTGATATCCTCTAGACGGACCATTGAATATAGGTCATCAGGCTTATTGATGACGTGGAAGTCTTCGGTGAGGTCGCCTTTAGATTCAAGTATGTGTTTCTTCATGAAAGCATAGCTTATGACCGCGTATTCGTTCATGTAGTAGCTAGTTAAGATGATTCCGTTAGGTTTTGTCACTCTTTTTGC
>DCHU01000067.1:21215-29569 GCA_002314915.1 Caryophanales bacterium UBA1744 | reverse complement strand
TAAATCTTGTTGAGGATTTCTTCGAGCGTGTTGCTCTCGATTCTTTTAACGATTTCTTCTTTTGAGTAGTCGTCTTTGAAACCGAGATATATGAATGCGCCAGGCTTTGCAGAAACTATATACCACATCTCATTCTTGCCGTTCTCGCCCTCATGCTCTAGGGCGTATTCATCATTTGGGTGTACCTGAATGGATAAGTTCTCTTTGGCATCGATGTATTTAATCATCAAAGGGAATCTGGAATCCTTATTGAAGTGTGTACCGAATAAATTTGGATTCCCATTCTCTATAAACGAGAGGAATGTAGAGCCGTCATCAAGTAAAGATAGGCCGTCTTTGTGAGTGGATAATTCCCATGATTCAGCCGTGCGTGCATAAGGTGTTTCTTTATTTAAAAAATCTTTGATGTCAGAACCGCCCCAAATGTAGTCTTTGAAGACCGGAACAAGTTTTTTGACAACTTGACATTTTCTTGACTTAATCATCAAAACACCTCCTTTTTATATAAAAACGGCAATAAAAACGTACATTTCTACTCGGTTTTGTCACATTATAACACAACTAACTTGCAAAGATAATCTTGACTTGAAAGCGTTACCAAACTATCATTGAGGTACAAACGGGAAGGTTATTCCCTACATAAAACAAAACCAATTTAGGAGGAATTATGAAAAAACAGTTAATTAAACTTGGTTGTCTTGTTTTGTCAACGGTCGCACTTGCTGCTTGCGGAGGCCCTTCAGGAGGCTCCGAAGAGAAGAACTTGATCGAACCAGAAGTCGCAGCTGCAGTCAAAGATGCTCAGGGCTTATCACGCACTGAGCTCATGAAGAAGGCTTTAGAGGAAATCAAAGCCGGTAAGCAGGTTAAGGTCCTCGCTGTCACATCACGTGGTGGTAAGGATGCTGCTAAGATCGAATTCATGAAGCAGTTAAACGAAGCAGGCGGCTCTTATGACTTATCAAAGCCAGCTGACTGCCCAGTCGTTTACGATTCAACAGTCGACGGCAAGATCTACACAATGCTCGCTGGCGAAGTCGAATCAGGAGTCAAGAACTACACAGGTGCTATTCTCCAGGATGGCTACCAGCTCCAGAAGAAGTTCATCGACGAAGGAATGTTCACAAACTACGTTCCAAAAGAGTGGAATGATGATGCATCAACCGACAAGAACGGAACAGCAGACCCATTCACCCTTCAGTACAACTTTAAGACATGGATGTACAACAACAAGAGCGGCGACGTCACAATCGACAACGTTTGGGACATCACAGACGCTAAGTACAAAGGCAAGATCTGCACAATGGACCCAGCTAACGAGAACGTTAACATGGACTGGCTCATCATGCTTACACAGGAGAAGTGGGCAGATTGCTTAAAGACAGCATTCGAAGCATCTTCAAACGACAATAAGTCATTAGACTTAACACCATATGCAAACTATGGCGAGAAGCTCAAATACTCATATGCATTCATCGCTAAGTTCATCGAGAACGCAGTCTTCTATGCAGATGACGGTAAGGCAGTCGACGCATTAGCAAAGACCCCAGGTGCTCTCGGATGGATCGTCTACTCAAAGATCCAGAACGTCAAAGAGACAGCTGAGACATCAAAGAAGAACATCACAATCGCTGCATTAGGCAACTCCAACACTGATGGCAACAACCCAGGTGAATCAAAGATCGCTGGCTTCGGCGGATTCATGTACAAGCACTACATGTCATTGATGCCAAACTGCTCAGCTCCATATGCAACAGCTGCATTCTTCAATGTCCTCTCAACAACAAAAGAAGGATACAAGAACTGGGCTGGCGACGTTGGTGATTATCCAACAATGGCAGCTATCAACTCTGACAGAACAAAGAACGGACACGGAACATTAGCAACAGAAGCTGATGAGACAGGCGTCTTCAAGTTCACACAGTCTGCAGATGGTGAGAATGTCTTCCCATGCTTAAATGACCCAAGCTCAGCATGGTGGAACGATGCAACAAAGGGTAACGCAGTCGTCGAGACCCCAAGCTTCATCGGCCCTATGTACAACAGAGTCGCAGGCTTCATCAACACACAGATTTCAAAGAAGAAATAAATCTATGATTTAGCAAGCAGGTCGGGCGAATTTCGTTCCGACCTTGCTTTGTTTAATAAGACAAAAGAAAGGAGAAACAAGATATGGATAATGAGTCAGTCAGACAGCCATCCGAGTTTGAGAGATCTCTAAAACGCGGCTGGAACACTGTTTGGACATTCCTTTCCAACCCGGCAAATTCCATCTTAGTTTTCTTCGGAATCTTGCTGTTAATCTTCAATATCACTCCAATCGTATCCGTTCTTAAGGACGCGTTCACAGTCCACAAAATGGAATTCGTCCCTGGTCCTGGAACCATAGACAGCGATACGTATTGGGCTGGAACACCAGCGGGCTCATTCACTTTCTATCATTGGTATGAAGTGTTTGCCTCTGAAACATCTGAAGGATTCTTCTGGAGACCATTAGGAAACTCTCTCGTGGTCTCGATCATGTCCTGCGCATTCGCCATCATCTTCGGCGGTGGAGCCGCATTCTTGATCTGCAGAACAAACATGAAGTTCAAGAAATTCATCTCAACGGTCTTCATCTTCCCGTACATCATGCCGCAGTGGACATTGGCTCTCTTCTGGAAGAACTTCTTCATCTCAACAAACTGCGGAGCTCTCGGATACGTTGGTGAGCTCCAAAAACTAACCGGCATAGCGATGCCGCAGTGGTGGGTATTCGGACCGTTCCCAATCGCAATTGTCCTCGGTCTCCATTATGCCCCATTCGCTTATATCTTAATGGGTGGCGTCCTTAGAAATATGGACTCCAACCTCGAAGAGGCTGCTACGATTCTCAACATTCCAAAGTGGAAGACATTCTTCAAAGTCACCATCCCAATGTTGACACCAGCCATCCTCTCAACAGTATTGCTCGTCTTCTCGGCAGCAATCTCCTCTTACCCAATCGCTCAGACATTAGGTACACCTGTTAACTACTTCGTTCTCGCGGTACAGATGAAGAAAATGATTGAAGGTAGCTCAGGAGCAATGGTCGGACAAGGTTCAATCGTATCCATTGTCCTCATCTTAATGGGCGTCCTCATCTTAATCTTCAACCAGCGTGCAACTGGCGGTAGAAAGCAGTACACCACAGTCTCTGGTAAAGCGGGACAAGCATCCAAGAACAACCTCGGAAAAGCTGGCAAGTGGATTGTCGGCGCACTCTTCTCATTAGTCGTCGTCTTCTTCTGCATCGGACCAATGATCTCGTTCTTATTCGAGTCAATGCTCCCAAACCCAGGAGACTACTCCAACGGCTTAACAACTTACTATTGGACATCTAAAGATGTCATTAGAAATGACTTACACGGCGTATTCCATGAGCCTAAGCTCTGGGAAGCCTTAAAGGGATCCATCCTCTTATCAATCGTCTGCGCCATTTTAGCTGGTACATGCGGTCTCTTAATCGGATATGCGGTCGCTAAGAAGCGCAAATCAAAGTTCGCTCAGGGCGTCAATGGCTTAGCCTTCTTCCCATACCTCATCCCTTCAGTATCCTTATCGGCTATCTTCTTCCTCTTATCACTCCAGGTGAAGTGGCTCTATAAGCTCCCATTCCTCGTATGCGTAATCCTTGGTCTCATCAAGTACATCCCATTCGCATCGAGATCATCACTCAACGCGATGATGCAGCTCTCAAATGAAATTGAGGAAGCCGCGATCATCCAGAACGTTCCATGGTGGAAGAGAATGGTCCGCATTGTCTTCCCAATCCAGAAGAGCGCATTCCTCTCAGGTTACCTCCTCCCATTCATCTCATGTATGAGAGAACTTAACCTCTTCATCTTCATCGGTTCAGGAACCATGCTTCTCACAAGATTCATGTACTTCCTCGAAGATACAGGCATCTCCGCACTTGAGAATGCCGCAAACTTAATTCTCGTCGTTATCATCCTTGTCGTTAACTGGTTGGTCAACATCCTCACCGGCGCTTCAATCGACAAGGGAGTTGGAGGTAAATAATCATGCCAAAAATCGAATTAATAAACGTTACAAAGAGATGGAATGATTTCTACGCAGTAGAGAACATGAATCTCACCCTTCCAGACGAATCCTTCATCACATTATTAGGACCTTCTGGATGTGGTAAAACCACAACCTTAAGAATGATTGCCGGTCTTGAAACACCTACAACCGGCAAGATCATCATCAACGGTGAGACCGTCTTCGATTCAGAAGAAGGCATCAACGTCAGCCCAAACAACAGACATGTCGGATTCTTATTCCAGAACTACGCTTTATGGCCACACATGACAGTCTATAAGAACATTCAGTTCGGACTTGCAAACGTCGACCAGGAAATGCCAGTTCACGCATCCGAATATGAAAGATGCACAAAGATGGCAGACATCGTCAAAGAGAAGGCAAAAATCATCGAGCTAGTGAGAAACGCAGTCGATAAGAAAGGAAACATTGTCCAAGACAAGGCTCTCTTAAATCTCATCGACAACCTCGAAATCTCAATGTACTCCGCCAAAGAGTTATTCGCTCTCGTCGCTAAAGGAGAAGTGGCAGAGGCTGAAGCAAAGATTGACGCAGCTGTTGAGACATACAAAGTCGCAGCGGACAAAGAGCTCCAGGCAATCGAAGCAAAGGGATTCGAAGTCGATGCTGACTTTGATTTATCAAAGGATGGCGTAAAGGTCATCAAGAAGAGAAGACTCGACAAAGAGGAAATCGACTTGAGACTCCGCCGTTCAGCAAGAATCGTTAAGGTCGGAGAATTCATGGATAGATATCCAAATGAGTTATCCGGTGGTCAGCAGCAGCGTGTCGCAATCGCAAGAACCCTTGCACCTGGACCAAAAGTCCTCTTCATGGACGAGCCATTATCAAACCTCGACGCCAAGTTGAGACTTGAGATGAGATCAGAGTTGAAGAGACTTCACCACGATACAGGTGCAACATTCATCTACGTCACACACGATCAGCTCGAGGCTATGACTCTCGCTACCCACATCTGCTTAATCGACAATGGTGTTGTTCAGCAGTATGACGCCCCATTAGACGTCTATAAGAGACCTAACAACATCTTCGTCGCAGACTTCGTTGGAAACCCTGCAATTAACTTTGTTAATATCAAAGCCAAGCAGGATGAGAACGGAATTCACGTCAGTTTATTCGACGGAATGGTTAAGGGAACATTCGTCCCAAATACATACGTTGACTTGAAGAAGTTCAGAGAAGACACCGATAGAGAAGCGGAAGAGGCAAAAGCAGCATATCAGGAGAAGATCCAGGATAAGCACTATGTCGTAAAGGGCAATGCTGATAAGGCATTCAACTATCAGATTCCTACAATCAACGGCACAATCGATGAAAGAGATACAAAGGTAATTGAAGAAGATGACTTTGTCATTGGTATCAGACCTGAGTTCTTGAGAATCGATGATGACGGCAAGCTTGAGACAGAAGTTTATTCCGCAATGCCTTCGGGCATGGAGACAACTGTCAAACTCCGTGTCGGCGAATACATCGTCACATCGGTCGTCTTCGGCGGTGTCGACTACAAGGTCAACGCTAAAGCAATGGTCAATGTCGTTGGCAAAGAGATTGTCTTATTCGATAGAAAGTCTCAGAAGCTCATCGCACTTGGTGAATTAAAACTGGATTAATGTGAGACTAAATGGGCTTTATAGCCCATTTTTTCTTTTGCTTTCACCACTTAGTGAGATAATGTGGCCATTCAGCCTCAGCACGTTGAACTAATAATTCAAATACCTATAATTTGTTGCATGAAGGTCAGAGTAGTTGAAGGTAGTGATACTGAGGAAATTGTTATCTATATCAAAACAATAACGCCTCTCGTTAAAAAGGTTGAAGAATGCTTGCGTTCTTTGGATGAGACTATTTCCTTTGAGATTGGAGGCCATTTATTAACTGCCCCTATTGCGTCCATAGAATGTTTCTATGTTGAAAACGACATTTTGTACATGCAATACGGAGGCCGAGAATATAAGTTAAAACGAAGGCTTAAAGATGTTGAACCAAGACTTAATAATCTGTTTTTCAAAATCAATAGATCATCAATTATCAATCTAGCCTATGTGAGTTTTTTAAACGTTGATAGAACGGGTTTTATTAATGTCCAACTTAATGGGGGAAGACTCGAAACCGTCTCTCGCAGAAGAGCAAGACAATTTAGAGAAAGAATCAACATGGGAGGTTTTACATGGAAACTATAAGCCTTTTCTTAGCAACTGTAGTCTGCCAGTCCATCATTGGATCTGTTTGTGTTTGCGGGGCGAAACCGATTGAGTCTTATTCGGCAATTGATACTGCGAATTATATTGCCGAAAATTTGTCAGTTTTTAAGGCCGCATATAACAACAGCCACGATATTCCGATTACCGCTTTGCGAGTCGTCAATGTGACGCCAATGGCCCTTATTGATGTCGATGGGGAATCCCAATGCTGCTTGATCGATTTCAACGGCGATTATGGATATGTCGTCGCTGGTCCGTCTCTGGTTTATTATCACGTTGAAACATCTGGTGATTTTTTGATGGAAAACGATTGTTCCGATTTTTCGTCTCTTGGTTATTCCACCCTGTCGGGTTTCGTTCATAAAGAAAATGGAGAATGGAAATGTATAGATAACGCGTGTGATTGTTATGAAAATTTTGAATGTGGCAGCGCAACCAACGGCACCGTTTCAGCAAAAGAGTGGGAAATCGATTCTTACGTTCGTGACAGATATGGGAATGACTATCATGAGTATATTTCAAACTACGTCACTGGCGCACCTAACACGACACAATTCGATTTATCGATGTATATCACAAACAAATTAGAAAACGGGGAAATTGAAAATTGGAGTGAGGATAATTGTTGGTATTTCTCCTCTTATGTTTTTCTTCAGTGTATACAAAAACACGGATATTCAAGATTGCCGTCCAAATACGACACCTACGATTATGATGTTACGATTGAGGAGCCTCGCCTGTATTCAACAATTTATGATTCCAACGGCAACAACATCAGCGGGCAATTACTGTCTTCAAGTGGCGATTTCTTGGCCTATAAACGTGAATTGAACAATACGTTGAGCTCTAGTGTTTGGGGCGGGGGAAGCACATTTACTGTGCCTGCTCTATACGCAAAATCCAGGCAAAGGGCCTATCTTAAAAATTATAAGCTTGATAAAGGAGCGATTTGGCAAACAAGCGGTATAATTGAAGAGGTTGCAAAACAATATGGGTACGATGTAAATGTTGTGGAGCATCCAAAGTGGTCGGATAAATTGGATTCTTTAATGACCCACATTATATCGGGGCGCCCATACATATGGTCGGTTTCAAAAGATGCTTTGCATGATTATGGATATCACACTATGGTGGGCGTTGGGTATTCAATTTACAAAAAACAATTGCAGACTGGAGAATTCACCGATACGGACACAAAATTCTTTTTTAAACTGAGGGATGGACATAATTATGGTACTACTTGGTTTGATGCAACAGCCTACAAAGGGCATATAGGAAGCCTGTCTTTTATTAAGATATAAAACTATGAATAAAATAAGGAAAAAAATAACAACTAGTATGTATTCGCTCTGCACGATCGTTCTTTTGCTGTCGTGTTCCAATCAAAACGACAGACGCGGATTCCCTAGGTATAGCACAACAATGGGTGAGACATACACATATGGTGACGGTTGTTCTGTCACGACAACACAAAACAAGGACAGCAAACAGTTTACGATAGTGTTTGCAAATTCATCCTCATTATCTGGTCATGATTTTTATTTTGATATACGTTTTACGGACGTTAATGACAAATCCGCATATGCTCAGATGGATTCTAAAGATCTTCTTTTCTTCAAAAACGACATCCCGTTCGAATTTGATGGCGAGCATCCGCAGACCGGTGACGCCGTTTATACCGTATCATATGCAGGCATAGCGGATCCGGTTATCAACGTGATAGACAACGATCGTTTCTTCTTGTTGGTTTCCAGCGATTTAATGGTAAAGCCAAATTAAATAAGAAAAAGGCTCCGTTCATTACGAACCGAGCCCTTTTTAATTCTTGAATGAGTGGATAGGCGCAGGGATTTTGCCTTTTCTGGTGACAAATCCTTCGCAGTCATAGGAATTAACCTTCATGATTGGCGCTTCGCCGAGTAAACCGCCGAAAACAGCCTTTTCACCGACTCCTTTGCCATAGACTGGGATGAGTCTTGCGGCAGTGGTCTTAGAATTGATCATTCCGATTGCCATTTCGTCTGCGATGATACCTGCGATTGTGGATGCGCTGGTATCGCCAGGGATTGC
>DCHU01000067.1:679-21069 GCA_002314915.1 Caryophanales bacterium UBA1744 | reverse complement strand
GATGATGCCATGATGCCGCCTTTCTTGACCTGGTCGTTGAGCATTGCGAGTGCGCAGGTTGTTCCTGGAGCGCCGGCTTTCTCTAAGCCCATGGTCTCGAAGATTTCACCGATTGAGTCGCCGATTGCAGGAGTTGGAGCGAGGGATAAGTCGATGATTCCAAACGGAACGCCTAATCTCTTAGCGACTTCTTTAGCAACTAACTGTCCAACGCGGGTGATTTTGAATGCTGTTCTCTTGATTGCTTCGCAAAGTGTTTCGAAGTCTGAGCCTTTGACTTCTTCGAGTGCTCTCTTTACGACGCCTGGTCCTGAGACACCGACATTGATGCAACAGTCACCCTCGGAGATGCCGTGGAATGCGCCTGCCATGAATGGGTTGTCATCTGGAGCGTTGCAGAAGACGACGAGTTTAGCACAGCCGATTGAGTCTGCGTCTTTTGTAAGGTATGCGAGTTCTTTGATTTTGTTGCCCATTAAGTTGACCGCATCCATATTGATGCCGGTTCTTGATGAGGCAAGGTTAACGGATGAACACACTCTCTCTGTTGCAGCAAGGGCGGCAGGGATGGAGTTCATGAAGAGGATTTCGTTAGCGGTAGCGGATTTCTGAACGATAGCGGAGAATCCGCCGATGAAGTTGACTCCGCACTCTAAAGCAATTTTGTCGAGGGTTTTAGCGATTGAGATGTAGTCTTCAACAGTTTTGCAGCAAGCTGCACCGATGATTGAGATAGGTGTGACCTCAATTCTCTTGTTGACGATTGGGATGCCGAAATCGTTTCCAACGTCATTAGCGGTTTTGACCAAATCCTTAGCTAAAGAGGTGATTTTCTTGTAAATCTTCTCGTTTGTCTTATTTACATCAGTGTCGATGCAATCGATGAGGGAGACGCCCAATGTGACAGTGCGCACATCGAGATTCATCTCGTTGATCATCTTATTGGTTTCAATTACTTCGTTGATTGTGATCATAATTAAATCCTGTGCATCGCATCAAAGATCTCTTCCTTCTGGATGTTGATGATGCATGAGAGTTCTTCACCTAATTTGTTAAGGTCATCTTTGATGTCCTTGAATTCTTTCTCTGAATTCTTGATGTCTGCGACCATCATCATGTTGAAGAAACCCTGAACGATTGTCTGGGAGATGTCCTCAACGTTGACGTGTGCGGATGAAAGGTAAGCGCAGACCTTGGCGATGATGCCGACCTGGTCTTTACCTACTACTGTGATAATTGCTTTGTTCATACTGAAAACCTCGTTGTTAGTATATATACACGCTATCGTAAGATATTTCACTTTGAAAGCGTTATTAAAAAGAAAAAAGGAGTGGTATAAACCACCCCATTATTTCTTTCGCTTATTAGATTGATGCTCTTAAATCGATCTGAGTTGAAGCGTCGCAAGTCATAGCGCCGAGATACTTTTCAGCGAAGAAGTCTGAGACTGTCTTTGAGAGGACGACGTCGCATAATGCGTCGATCTTTGCCTTGTATCCTTCGTTTGTCTTGTAGTCGTTCTTTCTTGCGGCGATGATGTTTGCCTTTGCGGCGACCTGCTCTGGGTCATCTTCGACTGCTGCACGCTGATCTGCTGAGATCTTTGCTGTGTATGCTGTGTTGCATGGTAAGCAAGCGAAGTCATAGTCGCCTTTTGAAGATGCTAAGAGTTCTTCTGCGATCAATGTGACGACGACACCGTCTTTTGATGTCCACTTGTTGTTAGCAACAGCTGAGGTTAATTCGCCGTCTGCTGTATATGGAGCGTTCTCGCCTTCTTCTGAGACCTTGATGACGCCTTTAGCGTTTAAGAGCTGAAGTGCGCGGACTGCGTTAGATGAGTCGTTGCAGATTTCGAATGATTTTCCTTCTGTGACTGCTGTGCCTTTTGCTGCCTTTCCGTAGTAGATGCCTAAAGGCTCGTAGTGGACTTTAGCTGCAGCGAAGAGCTCGACTTTGCCCTGATATGTGTTGAGGTATGGGACGTGCTGGAAGTAGTTAGCATCGTAGTCACCGTTTGCGACTGAGTCGTTCTGGATTGTCCAGTCTAAGACTGTGACCTTGAGGTTGTAGCCTTTCTCTTTGAGAGCAGCTTTAACAACGTCGCTGTTGAGGACTTCTGCGTGTGGAACTTCTGAAGCGCAGACGTTGATTGTCTTTGTGCCGTTGCCGCAAGCGAAGAGTGCGCCAACTGAGAGGATTGTAAGTGCTGATGTAGCGAATAATTTCTTGAATGTCATTTGAGTTTTCTCCTTTTATCTGTTTTCTTGGCAATATATAAGCCAAGTTCTTGAATGATTTGTACTATTACGACGACGATTATGATTAAGATCCAGAAATAGATTTTTCCCATGTAGTCGCCTGTGTTTCTTGTAAAGAATTCGTAGATTCCTGCGATTAAGCCTCCAGCGCCGATGTTGTAGGCGAATGAGGTGTAACCGATGATGCTGACCGCCGTGACTGCGCAGCCGGTGATGAGGCTGCTCTTTGATTCTGGGATAAGCACCTTGGTGATGATTTGCCAGTCAGATGCACCGAGAGATCTAATACCCTCGATTTCTTCAGCTGGAACTTCGTTCAACGATTGTTCGACTACTCGAGCAACGTATCCGAAGGCACATACTGAGAGAGGAATGAGGATCGTGTACCAATCTCCTGAGCCTCTGCCCATCCACGCTCTTGTCCATGGCATGCATATGACAACAACGATTAAGCAAGGGACTGAACGGAGGATGTTAACTATGATTCCAACGATTAGGTTAACTGATCTAATTGGTCTCAATCCCTTCTTGGCGGTTACGTTTAGAAGTACGCCGAGAGGAATTCCGAGTAAGTAAGCTATGACGGTTGAGATGATGGTCATTCCGAGTGTTTCGCCGACCATCTGAAGTACTGTTAAGAAGGTTTCCATTATGCTACCTCCTCTTCGAGTTCCACTCCGTTAGCGTCTTCTTCCCTATATTTGACGTTGTGGAGTGTTAAGTACTTACGGAGTTTTGCTAGCTCTCTATTTTTGAGAGGACACTTAATGAGCATCTGTCCGAATGTCTTACCCTCGATTGACTTCGTGTCTGCGAAGACGACTGAGACGAGGATTCCGCATTCCTGAATGATATTTGCGAGTATTGGTTCGTCTGAGTTGCCATCGAATATGATTCTTATCAATCTCTGATCGTTTAGCTTTGTGTGCAAGTGATCTGAGTATATGAGTTGCTTTGCAACTTCGGCCTGTGGATTCAAGAATACATCTCCTAATTCTCCCTGTTCCACGATTACGGCCTTATCGATGATCGCCACCTTGTTGCAGATTCTTTCAATCGCGTTCATCTGATGGCTGATCATGATGATTGTTAATCCAAGTTCTTTGTTTAGTTTTTTAAATAAATCCAAGATCGAATTCGTTGTTTCTGGATCGAGAGCGGAAGTGGCTTCGTCTGATAGAAGCACTTCTGGCTCAAGGGCTAAGGCTCTAGCGATTGCAACTCTCTGGCACTGTCCGCCTGAGAGCTGTGATGGATATTTGTTGATGTGTTCGGTTAAGCCGACTTTCTCAATACATTCCAACGCTTTGGCGCGTCTTTCTTTAACCCCTGCGATTTCTAACGCTAATTCAACGTTACCTAAGACTGTTCTTTGCTGTAAGAGGTTGAATGACTGGAATATCATTCCGATTTTCCTCTTCTGTAATCTTTCAACTCTCTTCTTTGGTGAGCAAAGTAACTCATCGCGGTAATAAATCTCACCTTCGTCAAACGTCTCCAGCCCGTTAATGCACCTGACGAGTGTGCTCTTTCCGGCTCCGGATAAACCCAAAACGCCATAGATGTCGCCTTTCTCTACTGTGAGAGAGACATGGTCTAAGACTTTGCGGTCTCCGAATGACTTGGAGAGGTTGCGAATTTCGATCTCTTTCAAAAAGATGTCCTCCTTCCTGTAGGACGTCTTTTATATAAAAAGTCCCGCCCTAACAAAATATGCTTTGTTAAGGACGAGACAGAAGTTCCCGTGTTACCACCTTAATTCATCTAGCTTATCACTAGGCTAGACCTCAATGAGTACAAGCATACCCTTTCGCTGTAACGGGCTCTCCCGGACAAGGCTACATATCGCCCTGCCGACTCCGAGGCCATGTTCATTTCTTATCCGCTCTCCCTTCACAGCTGCCGGGATTCTCTCTTAGCGCGACTCGGAAACTACTCTTCCTCTTCTATGTCGATGGGCATATTTAAACACCACAAAGAATAAAGGCAAGCATTTTTTATGAAATTTACTGAAAATTTTTTCCTGGAAAACGCTTTAGTAACCTTTGAGAGTAATTGTCTTGAATGCTATAATCTCGCCATTAAAAGGAGTGCCAAACATGATCAGAATTGGTATTTACGGATATGGAAACCTCGCTCGAGGAGTTGAGCAGGCCATCAAGATGAACGACGACATGGAACTCGTCGCGGTATTTACAAGAAGAGACCCATCTACAGTCACAATCAAGACCAAAGGAGTGGAAGTCGCATCTACAAACGATGTGCTCGCATATAAAAATAAGATTGATGTCTTAGTCATCTGCGGAGGTTCTGCAACAGACTTACCAGAGCAGACACCTGCTTTAGCAAAGGATTTCTGCGTTGTTGATTCATTCGACACACACGCTAAGGTTCCAACCCACTTTGCAAACGTCGATGCCGCTTCAAAAGCAAATGGCACAACATCATTAATCTCAACAGGCTGGGATCCAGGAATGTTCTCTCTTAATAGAGCCATCATGGCAGCAGTGCTTCCTAATGGAAAAGACTACACATTCTGGGGCAAAGGCGTATCTCAGGGACACAGTGACGCTCTTAGAAGAATCGAAGGCGTCGTTGATGCTAGACAGTACACAATTCCAGTAGAAAGCGCACTTGAAAGAGTCCGTAATGGAGAGAATCCAGAACTCACAACACGCGAGAAACACACAAGAGAATGCTTCGTCGTCGCTCCAAATGAAGCAGACCACGCACGTATCGAAAAAGAAATCAAAGAGATGCCAAACTATTTCGCTGATTACGATACAACAGTGCACTTCATCACCCTTGAAGAACTCAAGAAGAATCACTCAGGCATCCCACATGGTGGATTTGTCATCAGAAGCGGTGCTACATCAGACGAATGTAAGCATGTTATCGAATACAAGCTTAAGCTTGATTCAAACCCAGAATTCACCGGCAGCGTCTTGATCGCATACGCTAGAGCGGTCTATAGACTCAATAAGCGTGGTGATATCGGCTGTAAGACAGTCTTCGATATCGCACCAAGAGACTTATCAAGCGTCAGCTACGAAGAGTTACTCGCCCACACCTTATAACAACAAACAAATAAGAGCACTCATCGTAATGGGTGTTCTTTTCTCATAAAAAGCACATCTTTCTCGTAAATCATACCCATTTTTACGAGTAACATCATTAAAAAGACCTCTTATCTTAGCCTAATAAGAGGTTTTTATTTGCCTTTTTCAAAATTTAAGCTGTCATCAATGATAAAGCTTGAATGCTCTCTATCAGCTTTCTCGATGGCGGCTTTTTCTATGCCTTCACCTTCGATTCTAGCGTTAATTCTCTTGCCGTCTTCCTCGTATGTGTCGAGGTAGTTATGTTCGCCGTTCACGTCAGTCCACCCTAAGCACATTTCTAATGTGACATTCTGAGCAGCGCTGAAGATGTTTTTCTCAACGAACGGTGAGTAGTTCTTCATCAAATCCGCGATGAGTTCTTTGGTTTTGAGTCGATATGATGCCTCTGATCCATGTGTTGCAGTGTTCTCTGTCATCTTGCATGCACAAGCGATGAATTGTAGTTGATTGAAGTCCTTCCAAGCGATGATGTCCGCTTCTCTGATGAGATATAAAGGACGGATGATTTCCATATTTGAGTAGTGGGTTGAGTGAAGCTTTGGGAGCATTGTCTGGAATGAACCAGCATTAAGCATGTTCATAACGGTTGTACCGATTACATCGTCATAGTGGTGACCCAACGCAATCTTGTTGCATCCGAAATCTTTAGCGATTCTATATAGTGCGCCACGTCTCATCTTTGCGCATAAATAACATGGTGATTTGTATGTGTTATTGGCGATATCAAAGATGTCTGTTGCAACGATTGTGGCAGGTATTTCTAACTTTTTAAGATTAATCTTAATCTGTTCAAGATTCTTCTCATTGTATCCTGGATTCATGACAAGATACTTAACATCAAAATTAACTGGTGAGTATCTCTTGAGATGTTTGAAAAGAAGGGCCATAAGCATGGAGTCTTTACCGCCTGAAATACAGACGGCGACCTTATCGCCCTCATTGACTAATTTATATTCCTGGAGTGCTGCAGTGAACTTTCTCCAGATGCAATATTTGAATTCTTTATCGAGCGTTCTCTCGATCGCTTGAGATTCTGTGAATACCTTAACTTTCTTTGCCATAGTTCTAACCGGTGAAGATTTTAACACATGGACTAGAGATTTCTAAAGAAAGGAATGGATTCTCTTAAATCCTCGCTGGACTTGACCTCAACTAAAACATACGCGTCATTCTTAACGGCAAGCTCTTTAAGATGTTTTAAATCTAATGTTCCTTTTCCGAGTGATAAGTGGCATTTCTTGCCATCGCTGTCATGGAGGTGCATTTCATTTAACGGGAGATTATTACCCTCAATCATCTTAAGGAAGTCGCCACCCATAAGTGAGTCGTGTCCTGTATCTAAATTGAGACCGAATCCTGCATTATTGAACGCTTCAAAATTATCCATCAAGAATGCGGCGCCTTTCGCGGTATCGACATTCTCGATAACCATCTTCGCACCATTCTCACTGCATACCTGTTCAACTTTTTTAAAGTTGTTTAATAGTTTTGGAAGGTATGTCGCATATTCTTTCTGGTATAAATAGTTCTTTGTTCCGGAGATGGTGACAACAGGTCCTCCATTGTTGTGGAAGTTGATCAATTTGATATAACCATTACCGAGTTTTGCGTATTTAACAAGCAACTTTGTATAGGCTTCAACCACCTCGTCATATGTGCCGAAATCAGCTTCATCGTAGAAGTGGAGTGTGGCCTCTAAACCATATTTATCTAGTAGTTCTTTTACGTTTCCGAGTTCCATCTCTCCACGGCAGTAGCCGAAGTTAAGATTGAGCTCGACGAAATCCAATCCCAACTCTTTTGCGAGCTTAAAATTCTCTTCGAGAGAGTTGTATTCGAATAGGATTGGCATTCCGAGTTTCATTATTTGATTCCTTTGAGCTTTCTAACCTTGATTACGTTAGGGATGTTTTCGATCGATGTAATTGTATCATCGCTTACTTCGCTATCTAAGTCAAAGACTGTGTATGCGATATCTCCAAGTGAGTTGGAAACCATCTTTGCGATGTTGTTTTCCTTAAGTGCTTCAGTAAACTGAACGATCATACCGGCGATGTTCTTGTGAGAAACCGTGACTCTCTGTTTTGTCATGCATCTACCCGCATCGACATCAGGGAAGTTGACTGAGTTCTTGATGTTGCCGTTTTCAATGAAGTCCATGGCCTGTCTAACTGCCATAGCGGTGCACTTGGTTTCTGACTCGTCAGAAGCTCCACCGATATGTGGGAAGATGACGGTATTCTTCATTGTGACTGATTTTGGGTTTGGGAAGTCAGTGATAAACTTAGCGACTTTGCCTGAATTCAACGCTTCAATCATCGCGTCGTCATCGACGATAGCGGCTCTAGCGAGGTTGATGATCTTGACGCCATCTTTCATCTTTGCGATGGTGTCTTTGTTAATCATGTGCTTTGTGTCCTCTTTTAGAGGAGTGTGGACCGTGATGATGTCTGCGTTAGCGAAAACCTCATCGATTGAGTTTACTTTCTTGATGTATTTGGATACTGCCCAAGCGTGCTCAACCGAGATGTATGGGTCATATCCGACGACTTCCATTCCGAGGTCGTATGCGATGTTAGCAACGATACCGCCGATAGCACCCAATCCAATAACACCTAATGTCTTGCCTTGGATTTCTGTACCAGTGTACATGGTTTTCTTCTTCTCGACTTCTTCAACGATATCTGGGTTGTTCGCTAAAGAACGTACCCATTCCGTTGCACCAAAGATGTCTCTCTGGGCTAAGACTAAGGCGAGAGTGGTTAACTCCTTAACGCTGTTCGCGTTTCCACCAGGTGTATTACATACAACAATGCCCTGTTCTGCGTAGTCTTTGAATGGGATTGTGTTAACGCCGATACCGGCTCTACCAATGAATTTAACATTCTTTGGAAGAGTTTTGTCTTCATTCAAGTTTGTGGATCTGACAAGAAGAACGTCTGCATCTAATCCTTCGGTCTTTTCATATTCTGAAGAGAAGAGCTTTAAAGCGTTCTCTTTCATGACATTTAAACAGCTGTATTTATACATAAATATTCTCCTTGTTACTTGAGGTGTTCTCTCTCGAATTCCTTCATAAATTCGATGAGTTTCTCAATACCTTCTTTTGGCATTGCGTTGTAGATGGAGGCCCTCATTCCTCCGACGACTCTATGACCTTTGATTGAGATGAGTCCCTGCTTTGCAGCCTCTGCCACGAACAAGGCATCTAAATCTTTGTCACCTGTCTTGAAGGTTACGTTCATTATTGAGCGGGATTCCTTCTCTGCGGTCGCGATGTATTTTGATGAGTCGAGATATGAGTAGAGGAGGTTGGCCTTTTCTTCGTTTCTTGCTTTCATCGCCTCAAGTCCTCCGAGTGACTTAAGCCATTTGAATACCTTCCCACACACATAGATTGAGAATGAGTTAGGCGTGTTATATAAGGAGTTCGCCTTCACCTGCGTGTGCCATTTGAGCATCGTAGGGGTGACGATATCCAAATCCTGTCTGATCAAGTCTTCTCTGATGATCAAGATGACAAGTCCGGCAGGACCAACGTTTTTCTGCACTCCTGCATAGATGACTCCGTATTTAGACACATCTATCGGTTCCGATAAGAAGCATGATGACTGGTCTGACACCAAGACCTTACCTTTGGTATTTGGCAATTCTTTGAACTTTGTGCCGTATATTGTGTTGTTCTCACAGATGTACACGTAATCCGCATCATCTCTAACATCTAAATCGCTGCAATCAGGGATGTATGAGAACTGTTTGTCCTCGGATGATGCCAAGACCTTGATATCTCCGAACAACTTAGCTTCCTGATATGCCTTTGTGGAGAACTCTCCGGTTAGGATGTAGTCCGCTTTCTTGTTTTTCATGAGGTTCATCGGGATTGCTGCAAACTGCTGTGAAGCACCACCCTGAACGAATATTACTTTGTAATTGTCTGGGATATTCATCAAATCACGAAGATCCTGGATAGTCTCATTGAGCATATCCTCGAATGGCTTAGATCGATGGGACATCTCGATGATAGACATGCCGGTGCCATTATAGTCGAGCATCTCATTTTGGATGCTCTCTAAGACTTCGACTGGTAGTACTGCCGGTCCGGCTGAGAAGTTGTAAACGCGTCCCATAATCTTTCTCCTTTGAAAAATAAAAACCCACTCACTCAAAAAGTAAGTAGGGACGAATAATCAAGTTATCCGCGGTGCCACCCTAATTAGGTATTCCTCGCTCGTGTGTTCTATAACGGGAACTCCCGGAATTCGTTACATTCGCCAAAGAGGTGGACTTGCGTAACATCCACAACGACTCTCACCAACCGTCGTCTCTCTAAGAGGAATCAATGCGCAGATAGTCTCTTTATCGGCTTGCAGGTCATTATATTTTTGGGTGAATATATGTCAATTATTAATTTCGAAATGGAAAATGTAACCGCAACCAAGAGGAATAATAACGTCAGAATGTGTCAGATTAGTGGCTAAATATGCCACCTCGTTGGCTTTTTTAATCCTTGGTTTTAGAATATATGTGCATTTAAGGAGAAAAATATGCAGTTAGTTATATTAGCAGCAGGCATGGGTTCAAGATTCGGCGGTCTTAAGCAGATGGAACCTATGGACGATTATGGAAACTTTTTATTAGACTTCTCGGTTTATGATGCAAAGAGAGCGGGATTCGATTCCGTCGTCTTCATCATCAAGAAGGATTTCTATCAGGCATTTAAGGATTCAATCGGAAAGAGAGTAGAGAAGATCATCAAGGTCGACTATGCCTTCCAGGACATCAATGATTTACCAGCACCATTCAAGTGTCCAGAGGGAAGAGTAAAACCTTGGGGAACAGCACACGCAATCTATGCAGCAAGAGAATTCATCAAAGATGACTTCATCATCATCAACGGCGATGACTTCTATGGCAAAGACACATACAAAGTCGCAATCGATTATTTGAAGAGCTTGCCAGCAGGAACACAGGGCGCATACGCAAACGTTGCATTCCAGGTCGCAAACACAATGACAGAGAACGGTTCAGTTAAGCGTGGCGTCGTCTTCAGCGATGACGGTGTCAACATGTCAAAACTCATCGAATCAACAGTCGAGAGAAAAGATGGCAAGATCCTCTGCACACCACTTGAAGGCGGAGAGCCATTCAACGTCGAGAAGGACCACCCAGTCTCAATGAACTTATTCTGTTTCAACAAGGATTTGATGGACAGACTCGTAGAGAGATTCCCAGCTTGGTTAGAGAAGAACGGAAATGAACTCAAGAGCGAATTCCTCATCCCAACAGTCGTTGATGAACTCGTCAGCGAGGGCAAGGCATCAGTCAGACTCCTCAAGACATCATCAGTTTGGTTCGGCGTCACTTATAAAGAAGACAAGCCAGCAGTCGTTGCTTCTTTAAAGAAGCTCGTCGAAGCAGGTGAATACAAAGAAGGAATCTATTAATACCAAAAAAACTAGTAGGGGCGAGCAATCGCCTCTTTTTTCATGCGAATCGTTTGACACAAGATGCCCATAAACTACAATTAACCATATGTTTAAACTTTTACTATCACTTCTCGTGGCATTGGCCATTAATTCTCCGGGAATTTCAGAAAGAAAACAACGCGGAAAGCTGTCATCTTTTGACGAATTTGATTTCTCCGTTAAAGATAGAGTCATGCAATCTTTACTGAATCAAATGGCCGGCTGCGTTGCATTTTCCTTCGTTTATTTGGGATATCGCTTTATAACATATGGTAATGGTCTTACTAATGGTGGGGGGATATCCGTTTCGACAAATGTTGTGGAGGCATATTAACCATGAATAGAGTATCCAAAAAAAGCTTATTGATTGGGTGTTTCGTTTCTTTATTGGCATCGTGCCAAAGGGTTGTTCTCACTGATTACCAAAAAACAGCATGTGACCAGATGAGTCTGCGGCATGGGTACTTCACTTCATTATTTGACGACGCAAAAATAATCAAACCCCATAAATATTGCCCTGAGCTTATTGATGGACATGGTCGTCTTAGGATTGTTACATTTGACATCTCTTCAAATTTCGATGAATTTGATGGTTATTGGAATAGTGGATTTGACTCACAAGCAACTGAAATTTACGAACACTATTACTGCCAGGATGTAGAACCTTTATTTGATTCGGATTGTTGTGGAGAGTTTGCTCACGAGGTATTCGACGATATGCAAAACCCATTCGAAACGCATCGTTGGTTGCTTTTTTCGTCTAACACTTCAACCGAGTCGCTTTTGGCATATGTCAAAGATGGGGATAATAATTTATTTTTGGAAAAGTGGATTTATCGCTGTTTAATTGCTTTTTTAGAGGAAAACACAATGAATCTCATAACAATCTGGAATGTTCTTTAATAAACGGGGGCGAGCAATCGCCTCTTTCTTTTTGTATAATCTAGCCATGGAAATCTACAAGTGTCCCGTTTGCAACAACTCTCTTCATTTAGAAGGTAAGACATACAAATGCTCTAAAAACCATTCTTATGACATCGCAAAGAAAGGTTATGTGAACCTCCTTTTAGCCAACCAAGGCAACCATTTCCTTGAAGAGGGTGACAAGAAAGAATCTGTTGAGTCCAGAACAAGATTGCTCAATAACGGGGCTTACTCATTCTTAAGAGATGAACTGATTAAAATAATCAAAGAGGTTGATCCAAAAACCTTCTGTGATTTAGCCTGCGGAGAGGGTTATTACACGACCGGAATCCACAAGGAAATCAATGCGGAAACTTATGGCGTTGATATCTCTAAATCTGCCATCAACGGAGCCTCGACAAGAAAGAACGTTGAAGGGCTTAAAAACATATACTTCTCCATTGGAAATCTAGACTACCTTCCATTTATGGAAAGTTCATTTGATTGCATGCTTAACTGTTTTGCTCCAATAGTGGAAGAAGAGTTCGCTAGAATCGCTAAAAAAGACGCCGCGTATATCAGGGTTCTTCCAGGTAAAAACCACCTCTTGGAAATGAAGGAAATCCTCTATGAAAACGTGAGGTTAAATGAGCCAAAAGAAGAAGTGCTCAAAGGCTTTGATTTAATGGAGAAAAAGACCATTTCAAAACAGGCAAATCTGACCAATCAGCAACTGAGAGATTTGTTCGTTATGACTCCTTACGCTTTCAAGACTAGTAAGGATGCAATAGAACGATTATTTAATCGTGAAAGCATTTTCATGACATTGGAATTCAACCTTTTCATATACAAAAGGATGTAATTATCTAAATAAAAATGAGATTAAGCCTTTAAAAAGGCTTTTTCTTTTTCTTAATTTACGATTTGTCCAATTTATCCCCGCTTTTGCATTTGTTATACAAAACATTTCACTAAGTACATTTCATGTGATAAAATCACAACCGCAATGGAATGTTAATTGCATTTATGGAGGACAATATGTCAAACAAAACATACGTTTATGCCTTCGGTGACGCTTACGGATTAGGTAAGCCTCTTCTCGGAGGAAAAGGCGCAGGTCTTGCTGAGATGGCACACATCGGAATCAGAATTCCAGATGGTTTCACAATCACTACAGAAGCTTGCACACTTTACAGCGAATCTGGAAAGATGCTCCCAGATTACCTCGTCGCAGAGATCAAGGCAGCTGTCAAAGCTCTTCAGGAGAGATCAGGCAAGTCATTCGGAAAAGGCCCAAACCCACTCTTAGTTTCAGTCCGTTCAGGCGCTAGAGTTTCCATGCCAGGTATGATGGATACAATCCTTAACCTCGGTTTAAACGATGAAACAGTCGCAGCTATGGCTGCTAAAGCAGGCGAAAGATTCGCATATGACTGCTACAGACGTTTCATGTTAATGTACACAAACATCGCAAAAGGCCACCCACGTACAGAGATGGACAAGATGCTTGAAGCATTAAAAGAAGAAAAGGGATATGCAACAGATAAGGATATCCCAGCAGAAGACTTAAAGGCTCTTGTCGCTAAGTACAAAGTCTACTACAAGTCAGTCTTCGGCGAAGAATTCCCAACAGATCCAGAAGTCCAGTTACTCGAAGCAGTCGCTGCAGTCTTCCGTTCATGGGACAACGAGAGAGCAAATCTCTACAGAAAGATGAACAACATCCCTTACTCATGGGGTACCGCTGTCAACGTTCAGTCAATGGCATTCGGTAACATGGGTGACACATCAGGCACAGGCGTCGGCTTCACAAGACAGCCAACTGATGGCGTTAACAAGATCTTCGCTGAGTACCTCATCAACGCTCAGGGCGAAGACGTCGTCGCTGGTATCAGAACTCCATTAAAGATCGACGCTTTAAAGGAACAGCAGCCAGCTATCTACGAGCAGCTCGTCACATCTGCAAAACTCCTTGAAGCACACTACAAGGATATGCAGGACTTCGAGTTCACAGTCGAAGACGGAGTTCTCTACTTCTTACAGACACGTAACGGTAAGAGAACAGGTGTTGCAGGTCTCCAGATCGCAACAGACCTCGTCAAGGAAGGCCTCATCACAGAAGAAGAAGCTCTCCTCAGAGTCGACCCAAGATCATTAGATCAGTTATTACACCCAACATTCGTTCCAGAAGCATTAAAGAAAGCTGTTGTCATCGGACACGGTAACGCAGCAGGCCCTGGCGCAGCAGTTGGTAAGATCGTCTTCACAGCAGAAGACGCTCAGGCAGCTATCGCAGCTGACAAGAAGGCTCAGTTAGTCCTCGTCCGTGCAGAGACATCTCCAGAAGACCTCGGCGGTATGGTCGCTGCAGCTGGTATCTTAACAATGCGTGGTGGTATGACATCACACGCAGCAGTCGTTGCAAGACAGATCGGCAAGTGCTGTATCACTGGTTGCGGCGATGCTAAGATCAACGAAGAAGCAAAGACAATGGAACTTGGTGGCCACACATTCAAGGAAGGCGACATCATCTCCATCAACGGTTCAACAGGCGAAATCTATCTCGGCGCAGTCGAAACAAAAGAAGGCGGCGACAACGAGAACTTCGTCAAGATCCTCGACTGGGCAGACAAGTATGCTCACATGCACGTTTATGCAAACGCTGATACACCAGAGGAAGTTTCTAACGCAGTTAGATTCGGTGCTCAGAAAGTTGGACTTTGCCGTACAGAACACATGTTCCGTGGTAAAGACAGACTCTTCATCATGCAGCAGATGATCCTTGCTGACACAACAGAAGAGAGATGCAAGTACCTCGATATGTTAGAGAAGTTCCAGGAAGAAGACTTCTACAACATGTATATGGCAGCAAACAAGGGCGGAAAGAACATCAACATCAACGTCCGTTTACTCGATCCACCTCTTGATGAATACCTCCCAATCAAGGAAGAAGACGTCATCGCATTAGCTAACGCAGCTGGCAAGCCAGTTGAAAAGGTTAAGGCAAGAATCGAGTGGCTCCACCAGACAAACCCAATGATGGGTCTCCGTGGCTGCCGTCTCGACGTTGTCTATCCAGAAATCGGTGCTATGCAGGGCCGCGCTGTCATCAAAGCAGCTCTCCGCGCTCAGAAAGACCTCGGAACAAAGGTCACAGCATCTATGATGGTTCCACAGGTCGTTGCAGCACGCGAATTCAAGTTCTGCAAGAAGATCGTCACAGTTGAAGCAGAGAAGCTCATCGCTGCAGCAGGCGTTGAACTCGAGTACGTCATTGGCACAATGATCGAAACTCCACGTTCAGCAGTTACAGCTGGAGAAATCGCTCCAGAGGCTAACTACTTCTCATATGGAACAAACGACTTAACACAGTTCACATTCGGATTCTCAAGAAACGACTACTCAACATACATCAATGAGTACCTCGCAAACAACCTCATCGACTTCGATCCATTCAAGACACTCGATGACGCAGGTGTTGGCGCACTCATCGCTATGTCAGTCAAGGCTGGTAAAGAAGCAAATCCTGCACTCCAGTGCGGTATCTGCGGCGAAGCTGGCGGCGACCCAGAGTCAATCGAACTCTTCCACAAGTATGGCTGTGACTACGTCTCATGCTCACCATTCCGTGTCCCAGGCGCAAGACTTGCAGCAGCTCAGGCTACAATCAAAGCTGAAGGCAAATACAAGTATTAATCCTTCCATAAACTGAAGATTAGCGCTCCTAGCAATAGGGGCGCTTTTTCTTGTGTTTCATCAACATAATCGATGATGGTTTATAAATATATTTATTACATATGTTTAAAAACAAGATAGTCTTATTATGCGTGTGATTTCCTATGCGTATTACTAATAAGAAATATAGATAATATCGATACTTTTAGTATCTTTAACCTAATAACTTAAAGTTATTTGTCTAGACCTTATCGCAAGACTGTCAATTCTAACAATACGCAATTGTTTGATAGTTTATTCAAATACTATTAAACGTTTGCGCCTTTTTTGCTTTTCGACAATTGGGTGTCAGGCGAATTTCGCGCAAGCGAGGAAAGGAAATATATGGCAAAGCCAAAATTATGGTTAGGTTTAACAGCTGTTGGCGCTCTCTTAACGACCGTCATGATTTCTGCTCAGCAGTTATCGGTCATTAACGAAGGTCTTATCAACGACGCGTTAGGTCTTACCGGCCAAAAAGTCGACAAAATCGATTCCGATGAAGTCGAAGGTTCTGCATATGCCGAGGCCGATGGTTCTTTATCCGACAACGGATGGAGAAAGATGATCAAGGATTCCTACAAGTTCTGTGAGGAAGCCGTTGAACAGGGCTCAGTTCTCTTGAGAAACGAGAACGGTGCTCTCCCACTTAAGGAGAATGAAAGAAAAGTCACTCTCTTAGGCCGTGGTTGTAAGAACTTATTCATGCGTTCCGGTGCAGGTGGTGCTGCTCCAAACGACAACTTAGTCGTCAAATTAGACGCCGCATTCGAAAACAACGGATTCGAAATCAACCGCACAGTCTGGAACAAGTTCGGAACACTCTCGAACTCCAACATGACATCCCCATCCACAAACGTTGAGGATTCAATCAGCAACTACACAGACGAACTCAAGAACTCATTCAGCGATTATGGAGACGCAGCAGTCATCACAATCGTCCGTATCGGTACAGAAAACACCGATCCAGGAGCTGGTCAGTTAGACCTCAAGCAGAATGAGAAGGACCTCTTGAAACTCGCAAAAGAGTACAAGGATAACGGAACATTCAAGAAAGTCATCGTCATCATCAACTCACCTCTCGCTATGTCAACAGACTGGGTCGAGAACAAGGAATATGACATCGACGCATGCTTATACATCGGTGTTCCTGGATTCTATGGTGCCGGTGGTGCAGTCCATGTCTTAATGGGCAAGGATGCAGAAGGCAAAAACATCAACCCTTCAGGCCACGCTGCAACAACACTCGCTGCAAGCGCATCATCATCCGCTGCATACCAGAACTTCGGTAACTCATCATGCGTCGTCTACAAAGAAGGCGTCTATGTCGGTTACAAATACTATGAAACCCGTTATGAAGACTGTGTCTTAGGACAGGGCAACGCAGATTCCACAAAGGGTACTTACATCAATAAGTCAGAGTGGAATTACGCAGACGAAATGGGCTATCCATTCGGCTTCGGTCTCTCATACACGACATTCGAGCAGAAGATCAAGAAAGCTGAATACATCAAAGAAGACGATCAGTGGAAGGTCACAGTCGAGGTCAAGAACACAGGCGACGTCGACGGTAAGGCATCGGTCCAGGTCTACGCTCAGCAGCCATACACCCAGTACGATAAGGACAACGGCTTAGGCAAGTCCGCTATCGCACTCATGAACTACGAGAAAGTTGACCTCAAGGCTGGCGAAACAAAGACAGTCGAAGTCAAGTTCGATCAGTACTTCTTAACAACATATGACTATGTTGAAGCTAAGACATACGTTTTAGAGGGTGGAGACTACTACTTCGCAGTCGGTAACGGCGCTCACGAAGCACTCAACAACATCATCTCAGTCAAAGATTCAAGTGCATCATTGTATGACCACTTAGGAAAAGATTACACAGGTGTTGCAGAGGCAGTTACAAAAGTAACAATCAACGACGACTTCATCACATACAAGACATCAAAGTATGACGATTCAGTCGAAGTCACAAACCAGTTCGACGATGCTGACTATAACTGGATGGCAAAGAAGAACAACAAGACAGAGATCACCTATCTCGATAGACAGGACTGGGAGGCCACATTCCCAACAACAACCACAACCTCACCTGCAACTGGTTCTGATACAGACATGTCTCAGTACTATAAGAAGACAGCAGATACCCCATCTTATAAAGATGGTGATGGAGTCGACTACAATGTTCCATTCGAATTCAACGGAGAAGAAAAGCTCCTCACATTCAATGACATGATGAAGATCCCTCTCGAGGGTGAAGTCGAAGACGGCGAGTACGCAGGCTATGACGGTGCTGAGTTATGGGACTCATTCATCAAACAGATGGATTTGAGCGACCTCGTCATCTCAGTCTCCGATAACCGTGGTATTCTCGACGTTAAGAAAGTCCTTAAGAAAGGTAACTCAGTCGCAGAAGGTCCAGAAGGCTTATTATCAAGATTCAGATATGGTGATAAGAGATGGGCAACAGGCTTCCCAACAGGACCTACATACACAGCTACATTCGACCACGATATGCAGAAGAAGTTCGGTGGATTCTTCGGTGAAGAATCTCTCTTCGCTGGTGTCGCTTGTGTCAACGCTCCAGGCTGTAACATCAACAGAACCCCTTATGGTTCACGTGCTTCTGAATATATGACAGAAGACGGTGTCATGAACTACCTCGTCGCTGCAAACGTCGTTGGCGCTGCAAGAAGAAAAGGCTTGATCATGAACATCAAACACTGCTTCTTGAACAACCAGGAATCAGGACGTCAGGGTGTCCAGACATGGTGTAACGAGCAGGCTATCCGTGAAATCTACTTAAGACCATTCGAAGGCGCTTTAACAAAAGGTCACGGCTTAGGCATCATGACATCATATAACCGTATCGGTGCTAGATACGCTGCATGTCACGAGCCACTCATGTTAAATGTCATGAGAGGTGAGTGGAAGTACAGAGGTCAGATCATCGATGACGCATTAACCGGATCAAATACATCCAACTACTCAAACGGCCCTGCAATGTTATATTGCGGAACTGATATCTTCTGTCTCGACGGAAACCGTGGATCACAGTTGAAGCAGTGGGTCGAAGGAAATGACGACGGAACAATCCTCCAGTGCTTACAGAGAGCTAACAAGTACATCATGTACTCCATCTCAAGATCATGGATGGGCGGCGTCCGTGTCACCGAAGAAGAAATCCAGGAGTCTTCAAACCCATGGTGGAAGAAGACAATCAACGGCGTTGAAATCGGCGTCGGCGCAACAACTGGACTCTTATTCGGTGTCTATGTCGTCATGGAAATCCTCTCTAAGAGGAAAGTTGCATAATAGGAGGGAACGACAATGGATTCAGTAAAGAACTATTTGAAGAACAAGTCGGTAGGCTTCTACATTGCTATCGCTGATGCAGTTCTTGCAATCATCACAGCAATCGTCTTCTTCGCAACATACAACGGAGCTATGGCTAACAACGCTGCAGGCCAGGTTCCAGAGACAATCGGCATCTTCTTAATCGCTGGTGCGGTTATCGAAATCGCAGCATTGCTCTTACCACAGTATAGATTCATCCACCTCGGTGCAGTTGTCATGTACTGTGTCTCCTTAATGAAGGAAATCTTCTTAATCCCTAACTTGATCGCAGACGAAATCAACAACGTCCACTATCAGGGTGGTAACTTAGCGACAAATGAGTTCTACATCATCATGCAGTTCATCATTGTCATCTCGGCAATCGTCGCTGTCTTCATCGGCTTCCTCAAATCAGAAGATGATGATGAGGCAAAATGGACAATCAAGGTTGCACCTCTCCCAATCGCAAAGGTTGCAGTTGGCGCAGTCCTCGTCGTCGCATCAACTCTCTCATCAACACTCGTTGCTTCTAACATGAAGAAGAATGCAAACAAGGCCAACGGCGAAACATCTTCAGAAGTTGAACCGGAAGTTGTCTATGATCCAATCACAGACGATATCAAAGCCGCTGCAGAAGCATATGAATATGACTTCGACCCTTCTTCAGTCATCATGAAAGAGCAGGAGACATGGGATTACTCAGACTCAGACCTCTCCAAGTTATCATTCGGAGCTACTAGAGAAGGACACAACCTCGTCTATTACTTCGAAGGAAGATACTCAGAAGGTTATCAGGGACAGTACAACGAGTACTTCACCTATCTCTATCTCTGGGATGATGGCTTATATGCCGGTAAGTCCAACAGCACAAACTTCAAGGGCTTCTGGTACAACTCATCAATCGAAAGAGGTGTTGATGAAAATGGAAACGATATCAAGGATTGCTTGATCATGGTTTCCAACACCAACAAGTACGAGTCACTTATCGCTGAAGACATCACAGGCTTCTACGACAAGTCAGTCTACGTCCACATGAACCCAGGATGGGGCGACGGACGTTCAATCATCGTCTCTGGCTATATGTATTATCCAGATGTTGCTATCTTCATCGATACAGCAGGAGATGCATGCGAGTACAAAGTCGGCGACAAGTTCGACAGATCAGCATGGACAGCAAACCACGTCACAAAGAACCTCAAGTATTCTTCAGTCTGGAAACCAGAAGAAGTTACTTGGACAAATGAGTCAGGCATGGTTGACGGCAACTCAAAGTTCACCGCAGCTGGCGAATACACAGTCACAGCTAAGTGGAACGGCTTCGAGGCAACTCAGAAGATCGTTGTTACCGCATAAGTCTAAAAACTAAAGAATCAACGTCTAGCGTAAAACCTAGGCGTTTTCTTTTATCTAAAACAGCCGTTTTGAGGCTTATTAATATATTTAATGTTCAAATACTTGTGTTTATGGTCAATCGTCCAAATAACGAATAAAAAGCGGTGGATATTGCTAGCCAACCGCATTTGCCACACATCTATCTTATATATTTATATATCACATTAAAAAATGGGCCACGTTGGTGACCCATA
>DCHU01000067.1:0-560 GCA_002314915.1 Caryophanales bacterium UBA1744 | reverse complement strand
ATGTCTGCGACCTTGACGTCATTGACAGCAACACCGTTTCCCTGGATGAGCTTTCTAGCCTCTGTCTTTGATGTGCAAAGACCTGATAAGACTAAGCAATCGATGAGAGTGATTTTGCCATCAACGAGGTTCTCGTCTGTCAACTCGAATGTTGGCATGTTGTCGCTATTGCCGGTGAAGAGTGCTCTAGCCATATCTCTTGACTTGATTGCCTCTTCTTCGCCGTGGACGAGGGAAGTTAACTCGAATGCGAGGATCTCTTTCTTCTCGTTGATTCTTGAACCGTCCCAGTTCTCCATCTCTTTGATTGTCTCGAGTGGGATGAATGTGAGCATCTTGATGCACTTCATGACATCTGCGTCATCGATATTTCTCCAGTACTGGAAGAAGTCGAATGGAGAAGTCTTGTTTGGGTCGAGCCAGACAGCGCCTGAAGCGGTCTTACCCATCTTCTTTCCTTCGGAATTGAGGAGAAGTGTGATTGTCATAGCGAATGCGTCGTGACCTGTTTTCTTTCTGATTAACTCAGTGCCACCGAGCATGTTTGACCACTGGTCATC
>DCHU01000077.1 GCA_002314915.1 Caryophanales bacterium UBA1744 | reverse complement strand
TGAAGTGCTAGGATAAAAGTGGACAAGGGTAAAAAGCCCTCATCCACTTTTTCTTTTTGCTATTCTTTATAGAGGAGGTTGTTAAATGGCAAGAACATATAAAAGAAAGTTTACAATGCGTAGCCCAGAAGAAAAGGAAGCCATCATTTTGGAATATTTCAACGATCATCATGCTTCTTACAGAAAAACCGCGGATAAGTATGGCGTTGATCATTCCGGATTCCAAAGGTGGATAAAAAAATACCGAGAAGAAGGTCTTGAGGGGTTGAGAAGCAGAACTGGCAAAGCTACGAATCCAAGAAAAGGTAATCCATTATGCGGTTTGCAGCGTAAAAAGAACAAAACCAGAGAAGAAGAATTAGAACTTGAGAATCTTAAGTTGAAAGTTGAGGTGGCCAGATTAAAAAAAGGGTACCAAGTGAAAGGAGTTGGTTCAAAAAAGGAATACGTTACTATCAAAGGCTTGAATACGAAGTCTTAGAAGAATTGTCTAAACAATATCCCGTTTCATTGCTTTGCAATGTCATGGGCATAAATCGAAGTGGGTATTATAAATGGAAACATCGAAAGGCCCATCCATCAAAACGGCACCTTCAAAGGATGAAAGACGTCGAATTCATCAAAGAAGAATCAAATAAGCACAAAGCCCACGGCTATCGTTGGCTGGCGGCGTTCCTTCAAAGGAAATGCGGCGTGATCATGTCACCAGAGTACATATATCGATGCAGGAAATATGCGGGAGTCATATGTGAATCGAAGCATTATAGGTGGAAGAAACCCGGGGAAAGCAGCTGCATCTACGACAATCTCATATGGAACAATTGGAATGCATCAAAGCCATTGGAGATCATCGTTTCTGATATGACGGCCTTCTATTCCAAGGGAATCTATTATGAATTAACGTTATATTTCGATACATTCAATCGAGAAATTGTGGGGTTCGGATTAACGGACCGAAAAGGTGATGTAAAACCATATTTTGGAGGGTTAGAACAGGTTATAGGCCTCATAAAAGAAAAAGAACAAACTGGCTCATCTACTTTGCACACAGATCAAGGCTCGGTTTATTCTTCTGAAGCCTTTAACAAGCTTCTAATTAATAATAACATCATTCATTCAATGTCTCGAGCAGGAACTCCGACGGACAATCCAATAGACGAATCTCTCAATGGCTGGATTAAGGATGAGTTATTTATCGACTTCAATTTGAAGAAGAGTGATGATGTTTTATCTCTGATAAAAGATTACATAAATTACTACAATTATGAGCGTCCAATGTACTGTCTTAAATACAAAACCCCACATCAGTATAAATCTGACATGGGGTATTGATTCTTTTTTGAACTGTCTACTTTTCGTTGACTAGTTCATTTTGAACCGCTTTATTTCGTGTTTTGAAGAACTGTTCTCAATAACTGTGGATCGTCCGTCATGATGGCATCTACACCCTTTTTTATGAGTTTCTTCATATCCTCTTCTTCGTTAATAGTCCAGTATTGTACCGCGATATTTCGTCTATGCGCCCTTCTGATATAGGTATTCCATGTTAGGTTAAGGCCATACATTTCCATAGGGATCTGAAGACAGTTGAAATCGACATTGGCAAATAAGTTAACACCTAACATCTGAGTTATGAGGAATTTCGCGGCTCCACCAGTTGAGGCTCCCCTTAGGATTGTTGGGTGGTTTATTTTCAGATCATCTTCAATTTCAGGATGGAATGTACCAACAACCAAGTTATTTTTGTAATTTGGGAATTGATTGGTCAATACGTCATCAATGATATTTGCCGCCTGTTTTCCTTCGTCTCCTCCATTTTTAATTTCGACAATGAACTTAAGGTCCGGGTTTGTTTCATAAAACTGGGCAAACAGCTCTTGGATTTCCACTATCTGAAGATCGTTGTCTTTTAAAATATCCATTCTTGTAGGATCGTCTAATTCATAATCGGAGACATAATTCTCATATGTCTTTTCATTTGTCGTCTTATCAATAAAGTTATATCCGAGATTGAATCTCTTCAATTCATCCAATGTATGTTCGCCAATATAGTATTTGTCCGTTGATTCTGTCCAGTATTCAACATCACTCATTCTGTTGATTGATGAGTCGTGGTTATAGACGAGATGACCGTCTTTAGTCATCCAAAGATCCGTTTCTATGATGTCGACTTTGAATTCGTTAACAGAAGCCTTATATGCCTTCATCGTATTCTCGGGATTGGATAAGCCGCCTCCTCTGTGTGCGGCAATCATAGGCTGTTCGCCTTTAGCCACGATGAACGGATTTGAAGACATTACCTTCTTTGGCGGAATGAGGTTGATGGTCAACATGAAAACGGCAACAAAACCGAAAATACCACCGATGATTTTTCCTGATAATATCGCCTTTTGTTTCCTTGTCTTCGCCATTGAAATCTCCTTTGCACCTTATTTGATTGAGAATGATTCTCCTTCAATATCAATAGTAGTTTTATAGTATATTGTTGCTAAGGCAACCATTGCGTTAGCATCTTCAATTCCCATTAGTTCATTTGCGGAATGCATGGCTAATTGAGCGATGCCAATATCGGCGGCGGTCAACGATATTTCGGAGTTCGAAATGTTGCCTAAAGTTCCTCCTCCACGAAGGTCGCTTCTGTTAGTGTATTCCTGAACATTGACGCCTGCCACAGCACACAACTCTTTCACTATTGAACCGGACAACCCATCTGATGTGTATGACTGGTTTGCGTTGTATTTGAGGACTATTCCGCCGTTTAACCTAACATCAGTCGTTGAGTCGCTTAAATCCGGTCTGTTCGGGTGATTAGCGTGCGCATTGTCTACACTCAACAAGAAAGACTTGGAGAGGGCCGCAAATCTTTGTTCTTTGCTGAATCCCAAAGCATTGTAGATTCTGCCTATTGTATGTTTCATGAAATCAGAATTGGCACCCTGCTTTGTGAGAGAACCGACTTCTTCATTATCGAATGCTGCGTATATCGATAGTTCTTTTGGTTCAGACTCCAAGAATCCCATAAGCATCGTGTAGGCTGCAGAGAGGTCATCCAATCTTGGTGATGACAAGTATTCACCATTGAATCCGACCAATGTTGGCTTTTGTCTGTTGTAAATGAACAAATCATATGAAACAACTTCGGCGCCAACAATCTCAGACAAATAGGCATTGAATGAGAAATCCGTTGGGAGATCTCCCATCATCGGAATCGTGTCTCTAGCCGCGTTAAACTCATATCCTGTGTTGCATTGTCTATTCATATGGATGCATACGGATGGGATATATAGTAAATCTTTTTCAATGGCCACTAGCTGAGGAACGACTTTTCCGTCCTTTTTGACGAAAACTCTACCAGCCAAGGAAAGGGGTTTATCAAAGAATGTGTAATAAATGCCTCCACCATAAGGCTCGCAGTTCAAGGAAACAATGTTCTTAAAACGCTTCACAGGGTTAGGCTTGATTTTGAAAGTAGGTGAATCGGTGTGGACAGCCGCTATCTTGCACATTGGGTTATCAATAACCGAAGGAACCTTGAAAGCGATAACGGATGTACCATTTCTAACTACATAGTAGGAATGGCCTTTTTCAAGGGCGAACTCGCTGGATTCGTGCAATTCCTCAAAGCCAGACTCTTTAAGTCTAGAAACGATGTTTTTGACGGCGTGGAATGGAGAATAGGATGTCTCCAACATGCCAATTAATTGTTCTTTGTAATTCATAGTCGCTCCTTTAAAGGTTATATAACTTGGAATACTTTTCTTCTAGGTAGTCCAAGAAGTCTTTGACGGTGAAGTCTCTTCCGGTGATCTCTTTGATCCAATCTTTCGGTTCGAGCCTATCTGCCCTCTTCCATACTCTCTCGGTCATCCAATCGTTAACCTTCTGGATATTGCCAGATTCGACCAATCCAGGGGCATCGATTTCTTCGAGCATCTTGTTGTAATACATTGCATTATACATATTGCCCAATGCATATGTAGGGAAGTAACCAAAACCGAATGACCAATGTACATCCTGTAAGATACCTTCTTTATATGTCGATGGTCTGATACCAAGATACTCCTCGTATTTGTCGTTCCACATCTTTGGAAGATCTTCTATCTTAGCGTTGTTGTTGATTATTTCTTTCTCAAGTTCATAGCGAATGATGATGTGGAAAGTGTATGTGAATTCGTCTGCTTCGGTTCTTATGAAGGAAGGCTCAACAACGTTGATTGCTTCATAGAACTCTTCCTCTGTAACATCAAAGAACACGTTAGGGAATATTTCTTTGCACTTCGGAAAGATGAGATGAACGAATTCCCTGCTTCTTCCGATTCTGTTTTCATAGAAGCGTGACGTTGATTCATGCATTCCCATCGTCTTCTTGCCGTTGATATAGTGATCGTAGTTCTCGTCAGGTTGGAACATCTCAAACAAGGCGTGCCCGCCTTCATGTATAACCGAATACATGCTTGACAGGAACGCGGTTGGATAATAATGAGTCGTTACTCGGATGTCATCCTTGGCAAGCCCGTTCGTAAATGGATGTTCTGTGGTGCCTAAAGCGCCTCTTGTGAAATCAAACCCGATAGTGTTCAAGAGATATTCCGACATTGCCTTCTGTTGTTCATCTGTAACAGGTCTAGAAAGGAAGTCGGTTCTAATCTTCTTTGGCGAGGCCATGATCTTCTTAAGAAGAGGTACGAGCCTCTCCTTGCATTCATTGAAATACCTGTCGAGATCCGTTCCGGTCATTCCAGTCTCGTACATATCGAGAAGATTGTCGTAGGAGATAGGTTTTCTTTCTTCGTTCAAACTAATCGTTTTGAGATTAATCTCTCTGACGTCAGAAAGAGATGGGGCAAAGATTGAGAAGTCATCCTTTTCTTTTGCGTTAAGCCAATTCACCCAACTCTGATTGAACGCTTTGCTCCACTCCAGATTCATTTCTGGAGTTATATTCTTCGTTTGAACATACGATTTATGGAGCCCTTTAACTAATACTTTGTCGAATTCGTCCAACTCATCAAGGTGGTTGTATAAGTATTCATAAGCCTCAATGTATTTTGGGTCTTTAGACAATTTAAAAGACTCGTTTTCTAGGTAGGCTGAAGTCTCGCCCTGATTGCTCATACCTTTAGGTGGGCAAACCGTTTCCATATCAAAACTCAAAACAGCACATGCGTTAGAGTATATTTGCTGAATTTTAAGTACCGAAAGTACGTAATCCAATTTCTTTTTTGTCTCGTTTTGCATAAAAGAATCCTCGATAACTATCGTGATTGTAATGTCTGCGTTTACATTTTTCACTCTTTATCTTTTGACCTAGGCCAAAAGAAAAACCCGCCTGACAAATAGACGGGTATATTCCTTAGTCGATCGCCTTGATGTAATAAAGTCTCGAACCGAAATCTCCAAGGACCCTTACATCGTCATTGTATCCAGTCGCCATCCACTGCTGTTTCAGTTTCAGCGCGCCGCTCATTAGAGCCTTTCCGGATAATGTATATTTCTCGTGTTCACCAGGCATAGTCATGCGCTTAGCAACCTCATAAACGAGAAAACCTTGTTCGTTGACTTTGATAGGGAGAACCTGATTGATAAGACCTCCGAACAGATGGATGTTATGTTGTTGCTCTCTAACTTGGAACTCATATTTAGCTTGCGGATCTAAACCGATCAACTTGATTTCATCAAGAGATGGATTGATCTTTTGAAGCCCATTGAAGTAGCCAACAATCGCCTCTTTCTTGTCTTTGGATACGACAAGCCACAATGAATAACCATCAACATCAACATCTTTCAATTGGTAGAAATCTCCGGTTTGTACCAAGTTTCTATGCTCTTTATAGAACTCAATCTGTGATGCAACGTCTTTCTTCTCAACCTTATCGAGCAAACTTAAATCCAGCTCGTATCCAAGGCTTCCGAAGAGAGCTACATTGAACCTGGTGTCTAAAGGAGTCTTTCTAAGAGCCTGATGAGATGTATATGCTGAGACATGGTTTGATAACACCCTTAAAGGATAAGCTAGAGCATAGCCACTCTGGATGCTTAATCTCTCGTGCGCGTCAGTGTCATCGCTTGTCCAAATCTGGTCATAATAGCAAAGACCGCCTAAATCGAACCTGTTTCCACCACTGGAACATCCTTCAAAGAACACTTCAGGGTGTGAGCTTATGATGCCGTCATAAAGCTTATACAGACCAAGGATATATCGATGCGACACTTCCCCGGCGTGATAAATCTCGCTAGATACATCTGAGATATGTCTGTTCATATCCCATTTAACGTAGCTGATTCCGTTATCGTCTAAAACTTTGTTAACGTTAGTGATGATGTATTCCACGACCTCATCTTTTGTTAGATCCAAAACCAACTGGTGTCTGCCTTTCGATGGCGCTCTTGATGAGCATCTTAAAACCCAGTCTGGATGTTCTTCAAAAAGTTTTGAGTCCTCGTTGACCATTTCAGGTTCAAACCAAAGGCCAAACTTCATATCGCGTTTCTCGGTATATTTGGCTAAACCGTCAAGACCATGAGGGAGTTTCTTCTTATTGACGTCATAGTCTCCAAGACCCTTTGTGTCATCGCTTCTTCTTCCAAACCATCCGTCGTCTAGTACGAACATTTCCAGTCCAAGTTTCTCAGCGTCTTTGATAATGCTATGAATATTGGATTCCTTAAACTTCATGTAAGTCGCTTCCCAGTTGTTGATCAGCACAGGAGGAACGACATTCTGACGATGGGCAGGAGTGATGTTCTTCCTTACGAAATCATGCATGTTCTGTGACATGCCGTTGATGCCGTTAGGCGAATATGTCATGACCGCGAATGGAGTTTCGAACAACTGATTGGATTCTAATTTCCAATTGAAACAGGTTGGCGAGATGCCAAGCATGACTCTAACCTTGTTATAGTTGGAGTGCTCAACGGCCTCATAGTGGTTTCCTGAATAAACAAGGTTGAAGCCAAAGACACCACCGTTGTTCCACGTGACACCTTTTTCTTTGAGCATGAAGAAAGGGTTGTGTCTGTTTGATGAATTTCCCGTCTTGGAATCATTTACATATAAAGCGTGGTCAAGGTGTTGAGTCGCTTTGTGGCCTTCAAAACACCATCCGCCAAACAGATTGACCATATCAAAGTCCTTGCCGATCATATCGAGTTGCATGGACATTGCTTTGAGGATATTAATGCTATTTGTACCAGTATTTTTAATTACAGTGCGCCTTGCAATAACATCGGTTTCATCGAATGTGACGTAAATTAAATCCACTTCCACCCCGATCGCTTCATCTTTCAAATGAATTGTTAACTGGGATGCGTCTCCATGAGGTGAAGGCAACCCTTTTATCGGAGTGATTGATTCGGTGATTTCATGGGAAACATATTTTAGGTCAAGTATGTAATCTCTGCCATTATCTATGATGATAGAAGGCTCTTTATAGTCACCTTTGCCAACCGAAGAAACTTCAGTTGAAAGAAAGTCTAAGCAATAGCCTGGTTTTGAGTCATCGTAAGCGACGGCAGATCCACCAGGGATGTCATACTTCTCCTGCGACCACAAGAAGTCGTCTTCATCCTCAATTCTCTCTCCGTAATACTCAGAAAGAATGTGAGAAAACTGAGAGATACGAATGAGATAAGTGGTACTCTTTGTGTCCAGTTTAAAAACTGAATTTATAAATTTAATCATAGATTACTCCGCTGTTGGAGCTTCTGCGTGTTTCGCTTCGAGATCAGCACAAATCTCTTTGTACATGTTTTCATCGATCTTGTAGTGCTTCTTAACAAGGATGATTGTGACTGCAAGAAGAATTAAAGGAAGGATTGCGACGCCTGCTTTAAAGACATAAACCTGCCATGGAGCGACTGTACTAAGTGCTGTATCAGCAGCGTTCTGCAATTCAGCTGCTGTGATTTCACCGGTGGTTGACTGGTTCTGGTAACCTGAGATTTCGGTGATGATTGGAGCAAGGCCTGCAATCATGAGGAAGAGGTATAAAACGCCCTGCTGCAATGCTGATGAGAACTTTGTGGTCAATGGACGGATTGAGAAGATGATTGCTTCTTTTCTCTCGCCGAACTTCCATTCGTTGTATTCGATTGTGTTTGTCATCATGATGAGGAGGTTCAAATAGAAGAGTCCCTGGCAGAAGAAGATGACTAAGCCAATGATTGCCAAAGGAGCAACATAGCCCCAGTAGTTCGTTAGTGGGTTAGCGGAAAGGAATTTGCCGTCTCCTAAAGGTAAACCATAGACATAGAAAGCGGCATAACCAATGACAACACCGATTAAGCAGTAAAGGTTGATTTTGTCTCTAGAAAGCTTTTTTGAAATCATTGGATAGAGGATCTGGGAGATGATATATCCAAGACCATAAACGACGGTGAAGATGGTCATGATGCCACCACCGGTTGAATAGTTGACTGCGAAATAGAAATAGTTGAGACCCAAAGTATTTAAAATACCCGATCCCATATAGTAGACGAAGAGGACGATTGTCATGATTCTTAACTGATCATTCTCTTTGAGAACTTTGAACATGTCTCTGAACTTAGGGCGCTCTGCTTTTGCTTCTGCTTCAAGATCTCTTGAATGTTCTTTGATACCAAAGAATGCGATGAGCTGTGATGCTGCGAATAAGACGCCGACGATGATAGAAATCCAGACATAGATTCCATATCCCATGCTTGAAGCGAGGACAGGTGCGAGACCTGCAACTAAGAACTGGCCGATACAGCAGCAGATGGACATGAGCGCTGTGATTGATGTTCTCTGTTTTTCTTCAGATGTGAGTGAAGGAAGCATTCCCCAATAAGCGATGTCGTTCATTGTGAATGTGATGCCCCAAAGGAGATAGAAGACGCCGAACCATGCTACATATGCCCAGCCAGAGAGCCAAGGGAAGATAGCAGGACCGCAGAAGAGGGCGAGAACAACTACAGCGTTTGTCACGCCGCCGATCATGATCCATGGTTTGTATTTACCGGACTTGAAGTGTGTCTTTTCGATGATGACGCCCATGAAAGGGTCGTTCAACGCGTCGAAGATTCGGTATCCAATAACAAGGATTGAGATAACGCCATATGCTGCGACGAACATTGCTGTTTTCTCAGCAGCTGTTGCAGTGGCTGCCAATCCTCTGGTAAGAACACCAGAATACTGGATGAATGCGATAAGGAACATCGAGACCAACGCATAGCAAGCGTCTCTGAACGGTGCGATACCGCAATAGAAACCTTTGGTTCTCTTAGGAACTAGATTTCCATCATATGTTTCATGTAATGCCATAAAAGTACCTCCTATTGGCTACATTTAATAATTTATTAAGACTCTCGTCTCGTAAGGATTAAGATAATCTTCTTCTTTTTCAGCATAGTTTGTCAAAACTAAATTACATTTATTGTATTTTGACAAGGTATTGCATTTGATGCGTCTGTTGGTGAAGTTCGATATGACCACCACTTCCTTTGAGCCAAGGTTTCTTGCATATGCAAAAACTTTATTATCCTTTGGAAGAAGGTCGATATACTCACCATCTCTAATAACTTCATTTCCCTTTCTAAACTCAATGATCTTTTTAAAGAAATTATAGGTAGAGTCCGGGTCTTTTATTGCAGAAGCCGCATTGATGTAACTCTTGTTTTTATTTACTTTGAGCCAAGGTTTAACTGTAGAGAATCCCGCATAAATGGAATCATCCCACTGAACAGGCGTCCTTGCGTTATCTCTGTTACATGACATAAGCGTCTTTTTTAGCATTGGCTTCAAGATTGGTAGAGACTGGCCAAGTTTGTAAACATTGTGTGCTTCGATATCCACCACGTCGTCGATGGTATCAAAGTCACCGTTTGTCATTCCGATTTCCTGACCTTGATAAATGAATGGCGTTCCCTGAAGCAAGAAATAGGTTGCTGTAAGCATTTTGCTGGAGACGACACGCAATTCCTTGTCATCCGTGCCAAAACGTCCCACAGACCTTCTTTGGTCGTGATTTTCGATGAATAGGGAGTTCCATCCATTACCTCTAAGACCTATTTGCCACCTCTTAACGGCTTTCTTTAAGTATTTTAGTTTAAAATCGCGATAGAACCACTTAACACCAAAAAGATTATCAACGTCTGTATGATCGAAGTTGAATATCATGTCGAGTTCTTCCCTATCTGGAGAAACAAGTAGCTTTGCGTCTTCTAAACCGGAAAGAACCGATTCGCCAACAGTCATGCAATCGTAGTTAGTGTAAACATCCGCGTATAACTCGTGAAGGAACTCGTGGATTCTTGGTCCCATGATGAATGCGTCTTTTCCGCATAAGGCAGGCGTTGGAAATCTGTCTTTGAAATCCTGCTTCTTGGAAATAAGGGTGATGACATCGCATCTGAAGCCGTCAACTCCCATATCAAGCCAATATCTCAAGATGTCCTTCACCTCTTCTCTAACTTTAGGGTTTTCCCAATTGAGATCAGGCTGCCCTTTTGCGAATAAGTGAAGATACCACTCATCGGTATCGCCAATCCTCTCCCAAGTAGACTCGGCAAAGAATCCGGACCAGTTGGTTGGAGGTCTCTTGCCACCCTTGCCTTTTCCTTTTCGGATTATGTAGTAGTCACGATAAGGCGAGTTCTTATCCGCAATTGCGCTTTTAAACCATTCGTGTTCGCTAGATGTGTGGTTAACAACCAAATCCATGATGAGGCGGATACCCCTCTTATGCATTTCATCCAGCATCATCTTGAAGTCCTCAAGGGTGCCGAATGGCTTCCAAATATCGCGATAGTTCGCTATATCGTATCCGTTATCCTCCTGAGGAGAATCATAGACAGGCGAAAGCCAGACACAGTTGATGCCTAAGTCTTTTAGATAATCGAGTTTAGAGATGATGCCAGGTATATCACCTAATCCATCTCCATTGCTGTCACAAAAAGATCGTGGGTAGATTTGATAGATGACGGCGTCTTTGTACCAATTTGTGTGTTCCATATTATTTACCTTTCTGAATTGAAGAATGAGTATTGGGCGGTCAAGGCCGCTTTGCCACGGTTTAAATCGGAATAGTTGTCCATACGTGTCACTCGAGATTTCGATGATTCTCTCATCGGCAAATGCCTAAGGAGTTTCTCGAAAATACAATCGTCTTTGAAAATGTCACCGGACACGAGAACTTTATCTAATTGTAGAAGCGTGTTCACATTATATATGGTCCTAGCAAGAACCGAGAAGACGTTATCCTGAACGGTTTCGTCATCTTTCAACATCTCGACGGCCTCTTTCTTTGTTGGAGCGATTGCGCTATATCCGATTGCCTCTTCAACAGTAGTATGACCATCGTCGAGATAAATCTTGCCCAACTCATAGGTCGGATTCGTTTTGGAACTCAGAAGCTTGTTTTGAATGAATAAAGCAGATCCCACTCCCGGTCCGTATTTGATGAGAACAAAGCTTTCATCCTCAGGGTGATGCATTTTATACGCATACACTAGGGCGGCAATATTGTTCGTGATGGTGACGTTTTCGTTTAAGGTCTCCAAGAATGAGAATAGTTCCTGGATCGAAGAATCAGTATGTTCAAGGCTGTAGAATGATTTTAGGGAGACCGAAATTCCGATGCAATCAGACAAGTCCATTATCTTGAGCGCATCTATTAAAGACTGCGTTGATGGCATCTCGAATACCTCTACGTTTTCTAATGCGGCGTTCATCTTTGTGAGTGCGATGCAATCGTCATTCAAATCAATGCCAATAGAAAAGAATGAGTGCGGATTAACCGAAAGCATAATCTCTTTTCTACCGGCTTTTTCGCGATTCACTTCATAAAGGCTTTCAATGAAACCGGAATCCAAAAGAGGACCGGTCGCCAAAGTGACTGCAGCCGGGGTAACGGACAACAAAGAAGACAACTCCTTTCTGGAGCATACCTTCTTCTGCTGAAGGATTCTTACTATGGATTTTTGAAGGTTGTTCATTGATATCATATGAGAGTGAAACCAGAGATGAATAAGAGAGCGCAAGTGAGTTTCATGAAGACGTTATTCGACATCTTCTTAAGCGCTAATTTACCGATGAAAATGGAAAGGATTACAGTCGGTATCAAGATGAGGAGCATATATAGCTGATCAAGACTGAAGTTGCCTCCAACCGCATCAGTCACGAGTATTGCCGAATTAAGGATTACCCAGACCATAGATAAGGTGGCTCTAAATGAGTCTTTATCTTTAATCCTGTTCTTGGCGGCAATGATTACCAGAGGGCCGCCTGACACAAAGATCATATGAATGGCTCCGGATAAGAACATGATTACCCAGCCAACTGGTCTAGGAAGCTTTATAGGTTCATCAACAAAGAAGTAGTAGATTGCGACGAACACGATGATGATTCCGTATATTTTGAGGAACCATTTTGAATATAGGTACTTTTCTAAGAAATACCCAGCAACCATGCCGATTCCCATAAATAGAACAATCTCGAGAAGACATTTCCAATCTATCTTCTTGAAGTTCCTGATCACCACGATGATGCAAACCAATAACGCTATTGCGTTTAGAACTGGTTTTGCAAATGGTTTACCGACAAGTTGAATTGAAAACGGCATGGCAAGCACGGTGCCAGCAAAGCCTGTGATGGCTTGAATTATGTTTGTGAGGAAGACAACTATTCCAAATAGAGTCTTACTTAGCCAAACCGGCACTGCGCTTTCCTCCGTAAATTAGCACTTAATAACTTCCCAGCCAGTTAATTTGGCAAGGATCTTGATAACCGGCTCGTACTGGACATATCCCATGACAACATGGTGGGCTACGCCGGTATTAACAACAACGTCGAGAACTTCTTTCACATCATGTTTGAAGTGAACTTTTGCAAATGTTCCAGTGAGGAGTTTTTCCATAGGAACTGCTGCACCCTCTTCGTAGAAGATTCTTGTTTTTCCTCTTGCGGTGTCGATACGGAAAATAGAGAAGTCTCCATCTTTGAGGACGAATCCTGCCGTGACTCCTTTTCCTCCTGCGAAATATGTGTCGAGTGATCTGACGCACTTCTTGTCCCAAAGATTGCATGGGGCAACTCCGCAGTGCCACAAAAGAGCGTAGTTATCTTTGAAGTTGACCTGTGATAAATCGGCCATGAATGGGGTTGGCTCTCCAAGTGCCTTTACAGCGATCATTGAAACAAGTGCTTCAACATCGCCTTCACATGCGAGAAGGATTCCTCTGGATTGGAGGATAGACATCATAGCGCATGGCGAAACTCCGTATGTTGCGGCGAATTCTGGCCAGCAACGTATCGCGAGCGCATCCACTCCCTTTTCTTTTAAGAAGAGTTCGGTTGAAGCAACCAATCTCGCAACGAGTTCGACCTGTTTGTCGTTAAGTTCTTTGACGCAGAAATCTCTTCTGACATTCTCGATTTCACGGGCGACAGCTTCATCGTCTGCCTGTTTCTTGAAGAGGTCGCTAATTTCGTAATGATTAACAAGCAAGCCTGTGTTCTTATAGAGATTGAGTTCATCAACACCGACGTTGAAGAATCCTTGAGCTCTGTATCCGACGATGCCAATCTTTGTTGTGTGGATAGCAACCATCGCTTTAATGGCCTTCACCCAGTTCTCATCGATTGTGTCGCCAATTGTTACGCAATAATTATCGACACCTGCTTTATATAGGTTTGAAGCGTTCAAATTAACGCCGCAAACAGCATTGAGTCTGATCTTTCCACCGTTGTATGGAAGTTCGTCGAATCCCCAAAGGAGAATAGGTTTCTTGAGCGCATCATTAATCATTAATGCCAAATGACCCAAGTGGAATGTTGCAGAAACGATGACTACTGCATCGATTTCCTGCTGTTCAAAATAATGAATCGCTTTCTCTGCATCCTCAGGTTCAATTACGTTTTCTTCGTAGATGCAGTAATCAACAGATGTATCTTTAGCGAGTTCAGCTGTTCTCTCCTGGTATAGGGCATATGCCGTTTGATAGTCATATGTTTTTCTTGTAAGACAGCAAACTCCAATTCTTGCTTTTCTCATTTTATTTTCCTCCATTAACAACTTTAAATGTTGCTGAGAAGTCCTCACGTCCAAGTCCTTGTTCCATAGCTTCGTCATAGACTCTTGCTGTATTGGCTATGCCTGGATAGCTGAGGTTGTTCTCTTTCAATAAGTCTTCCGCTAAATGTGCGTCTTTATGCATGTTGGCAACAGAGAAGGCTGTAGGGAAATTGCCAGCAATGATGTTTTTGGCTTTGCCATCCATATAGAAGTTTTGTCCGCCTCCATACGAGATAGCTGTCACGAAGTCATTAAGGTCGATTCCAAGTTTTGATGCGATGGACATAACCTCGTTAACGCCGTTTTGAATTTGTCCGACTAGAGCGTTGTGGAGAATCTTCATTGTGAGACCCGATCCATGGTCGCCCATGTAAATGATGTTGCAGCCCATGCAAGATAAGATGTCTTTAATCTCTTCAAAGACTTCCTTCTTACCACCTACATAAATGCCGAGTGTACCGCTAATAGCAGCTGGTTGACTCTTTACAACAGGACAGTCGAGCATGTTTGCGCCCTTTTCCTCAATCTTTAAGGCGACGCCGGTTGAGACGGATGGGGAGATTGTTGACATCTCGATAAACACTTGTCCTTCTCTAACGTAATCGAGGACTTCTTCATAAACTGATAGCACGTGTTCATTCTTTGGGACCATAGAGATGACGACATCGCATTTCTCAACAACTTCCTTAATAGAATTTGCTAGAGCAAAAGGAGCTTCTTTTGCGACGACGTCATATCCGATTAAGTCATACTTTTTGGAAACATTGGTTGCCATAGGCATGCCCATGATTCCAAGACCAATAAATCCTACTTTCATTTTAGTTACCTTCTGTGTTGTCCCAAGCATCACAGAATCTCTTAAGGCCTAAATCGGTCCATGGATCGGTGATGCTGTCTTCGTAAACTGATAGTCCCGCTGTGATGATGTCAGCGCCCATCTCTGTGCACTCTGCAATCTGTTTTCCTGAACGAACAGCGGCACAGATGATTTCGGTTTTGTAATTCTTCTCTTTATAGATGTTTGAAATCTGGTGCAAATAGTTAAGACCATCGTCACCAGAAGATTCTTTCCATCCAATGAATGGAGAGACGAACATCGCGCCAATTCTTCCGGCCTGAATTGCCTGAGAAGGTGAGAAGACCAATGTAACATTGGTTCTGATTCCCTGATCCTCGAGGAGCTTTGCAGCTTTACAACCTTCAACGTTGCAAGGAATCTTAATGACAAAGTTCTCTGAAATGGCCGCGATCTTCTTTGCCTCCTCAATCATTTCCAAGTGATTGTTCAAATGAGGGTTGATCTCAACGGAAACAGGGAACACATCCTTACCCTGGAGATGGTTTTCCTCCAACCAGTTAGCAATGTCTTTGATAGCGGTTAAGAATGGCTTTCCGCTGTTCTGGATATGCTTAGGGTTTGTTGTAACTCCATCAATCTTTAAATATTTGTATGCATAATCGATCTCGTCGATCTTTGCTGAATCTAAGTAATATTTCATATTATCTAACTCCAATGAACTGTCTGAATAAATTCTCGTGTGGACATCCCTTTAAATAGAAGGCTGGGATTACGCCTAATGGGGCATCGACTTCAAATCGTCCTCCACTGTATATCTCGCCATTAAACAAACCTACCCATTCGCCTTCTGGCAAATACACGGTGTGCTTAGTAACGTTTTTACGCATAACAGGCGCGACAACAAGTTCGCTGCCGAACATGAATTCTCTCTGGTTAGTAAAGCACTCATCTTCTAAATAGTGGAAGAAGAGAGGTCTGTTGCATGGGATGCCATCTTCGTAGTATTCCTTGAGGACATCATCTCTATATGGTTTCAAAGCCGCAAAGATGTTTGAGTTGCGGATGAATTCTTCCTTAACCTCTTCGTTATCAAACTGAACATTGCTCTTTGGCCTATTGCCCTCGTGACAACGGAAGACGGGCGTGAAGATGTTCATCTCAGACCACCTTCTGAATAACTCGGTGTCTCTCTTCATATGAAGAACCGTCGTGTAACCACCAATGTCGCTGTGATTGACTCCGACGCCGCTACAAGTCATCGAAAGGGTGGCAGGGATGACCGAGCCAAGTCCATACTCGTCTGAATAGTCAACGTGTTGGTCTCCATTCCACATGGAGTTCGTGTACTGAACAGTGTGTCCATATGCCGCACGAGAGAATATGAAGATTTCTCCTTCTTTGCCGCATTCTTTTATCGCGTCGTAGTTGCACTTCGCCCATAGAGTAGGCCACTTGTTGTGCAGTTTTTCAGGATCTCCACCATGAACGACTGAGTCTGTTGGGAGGTATTCTCCGAAGTCAGCCATCCAGCCTGACAAACCAAGTCCAATCATGTTGTTCTTGATAACACCCTTATACCATTCGTAAGCCTCAGGATTTGTAAGGTCAACGATGCCAGCGTTGAATGTCGTGGATTTAACCAAGTACGGAGAACCGTCTTTCTTCTTAACTATATAGTCGTGTTCTACCGCAAATTTGTACTGAGGAGTGTCTTCCTTTAAGAATGTGTTGATATATCCCAGGAACTTGACTCCCTCGTTGTTCAACTTTTGGATTATCTCCTTCAAATCGTGATAGAGGCTATTGTCGACTTCCCAGTTCCAATAAACTTGGGATCCGAATTCGGTAACTATTTGACCAGACCAATCCTGGCACCAGATAGCGGATACTTTGCATCCAGAGGACTTAATGGCTTCGTATTTCTCAAGCATCACATCGCTTCCGCCTTGGGTTGCGATAATTGCGCCGTTTCCGATGAAATCAGGAAGACGTGGTTGGATGTTAACGAGTTTTGTAATTCTCTTTACAAGGTCGATTGGGTCGTCTCCTGTGAGAATAGAAATCGATTGAGGCACCTGGCGGAATTTGATGAGAGTTTGATCTTTTTGGAAATCAAGTTGGCCGTATGCATCTTCATGACAATAGACGAAATAATTCTCACTGGACATAAAGCCTGGCGATGAATAGTAGGTTTGGTGGTCTTTGTATTTGGCTTTGTAATCAGGATTAACGCCAAAGATTTTCTCTCTCAAGAATTTCTTAGCGATTTTTAAGACCTGTTGATGCTCTGAAACCCAAATCTCAACTTTGTTGCCCTTTAAATCGAAATGAGTGTATTGTTCTCCACATCCATAGATATGTTCATTCTCGAATGCCGGGATCCTAAGGGTGAAACGATTGTACTTTTGGTCTGCTTTGAATCTAAGTTTGATGTTTTCCTCGTGCTCTAGACATAATGTGCATTCAACCTTCCCGTCGCTGAAAAGGAATTCATCGCCTTCCTTCTTCGTGCACTTGAGAGTATGTCTATCAAAAATATGATCGCTCGTAGTGAATGAACCACGGCTCATTTTGTACTTCGCTTTGCCTTGAGCTAGGCAAATATACATTCCTCCGTTCTCTATCGAGGAAATAAAGAGGGAGTCTAATTGTTCTTTATTCATAAAAGGGTCGTTTTAGAGCATTACTCCTCAACTTTAACCTCTTCTTCATAAATAGCGTTCTTCTTGTCCTGCATGTCTAA
>DCHU01000042.1:11239-15484 GCA_002314915.1 Caryophanales bacterium UBA1744 | reverse complement strand
CTCAGCGGAGAATCGGTTGAAGAAGTGGTTTCTCATCCAATCGAATCGCTTGAGAAGTTTGTAAAAGAATACCCTGTCACATTGCTTCTTAAAGGACCGACAACAATCGTTGGAGATAAAGATAATGTTTATTTAGTCGATAGAGGGTGTCCCGGAATGGCAACTGCAGGTTCCGGAGATGTTCTGTCGGGTGTGCTCGCGGGTATGCTTGGGTATATGAACCTTAATATTACATATGTGACTGCATGCGCTGCATATGTAAATGGACTCGCAGGTGAAATAGCCTCTAAAGAATGGGGTGACATCTCAATGACAAGCGGGGATACAGCACGTTCGATATCAAAAGCCATTATCTCCATAACGGAATAAAAGAAAATGCGACTTATAATCGCATTTTTTCTTTAACTAATATTTTAGGTAAAAAGGTAATAACTAATCGATTATTCCAAGTGATTTGAAACATTCAATCAATGTCTCGTTGTCGGTGTATTCGAAACCGATTACGTTTATTGGCTCCAAAGGTTTTAGGTTTTCGATGGAGTCATCAACCATGATTATCGTGTCGAATTTCTGCTTATACGAATTGATCGCGTTCTTATAGAAATCGAGATTTGGTTTAGCAAGTCCTGTCTGGCACGAGAGGAACAAGTTGTCGAAGTGTGGGCCGATTGGCTCAGTTTCATCTTCAATGAATTGAATCTGTCCTCTTGCGCAGTTCGATAACATGGATACATTGCATGTCTCTCTCAACTTATCGATTAAGTCGAACAACTCATCGTTTCTTTTGACGAGCGTCTTCCATTCTTCGATGACTTCCTTCTCATCGAATCCGAGGTCTTTTTCGATGTCTTTGGCGATGTCAAGGAAGTGTCCTTTACCCAAATCCCTGTTTTTCGTGTAGAGGTTTGTGAGTCTTCCCGCTTCAGGGTCTCCATAGTATAACTCGAAGAAAGATTTAACGACTCTCTTATAGAGAACTCCGAAACAGTCAAACAAAATCAATGTGTTTTTCTTGGCCATTTATTTGTCCTCCTTCTTTGGGTTTCTTGCGTGGTATAACCCGATTCCGGTGTTTGCGGTATCGACTGCGAGGTTGAGCAACACGGAACCAAGATTCGTTCCCGCTCTCCTGCCTTTAACCTTATATTTAACCTTTTTCTTTTTCGCTTTTGGATCGAGGTAGTGGATGGTTGCAATAGCGGTGCTGAACACTCTCTTATAGGTAATTTTCTCTATATCTTTAAAATAGAAAACCTGGACGTTTTTAATCGCCTCTTTCTCTATAGCCATCCTTTCTTTGACCGTCCCAAAGAAATTGAGCTGCTTGTATCCGTAGAAAGTGATTCTCTCTTTGAATACTTCGGCCGCTTTGAAGCTGTAGTGAAACTTAATGTCTTCTGATCTCTCGTTTTCCATCGTGATACATACTATAACAACATAATCTGAAAAATTCATTCCTATTCACGCCCGATTACGCATAAAAAATGACACTTTACTACCTGTTAACTTGTAAATGTACACATCTGTAATATAGTTTTCGCATCTTTGTCATATTGTTTTAGATGTGCCTAACTAGAATTATGACTAAAGAATAGGACAACATTATGGATTTAAAGCAACTCACAATCGGCTTCGAGTTCGGTTCAACCAGAATCAAAGCCGTTGTTATTAATAAGCAACATGAAATCATCTGCCAGTCCGATTTCCTTTGGGAAAACCAATATCTCAACGGAGTGTGGACATATGGCATGGACAAAATTGTCGAGGGCATGCAGTCAACGTTTGCAGACCTCCTCAAAAACTTCGAAGAAAAGTTTGGCGAAAAGCTAACTACAGTCGGCGCTATGGGCATCTCAGGCATGATGCACGGCTACCTCGTCTTCGATAAAGAAGGAAACCTTTTGGCTCCATTTAGAACATGGAGAAACACGATGACCGAAAAGGCATCTGATATCCTCACTGAAGAACTTGGCTTTGCCGTTCCTCAGAGATGGAGCTGCTCACATGTCTTCCAGGCGGTCATGGATGACCTCCCTGAAGTCAATAAAATCGATTTCGCAACAACTCTAGCAGGTTATATCCACTATAGATTAACCGGAGAAAGAGTGGTTGGCATCGGTGAAGGCTCTGGCATGTTCCCAATTGATTCCTCAACGATGGAATTCAACAAGGAGATGCTTGCTAAATACAACAAGTTAATCGAAGGCAAAGTCTCTTGGAAACTTGAAGACATCTTCCCAAGAAACTTAGTCGCAGGCGTCAACGCTGGATACTTAACTGAAGAAGGCGCTAAGTTCCTCGATCCATCAGGCACATTCCAGCCAGGCGTTCCAATGGTACCTCCAGAAGGAGATATGGGAACCGGAATGGTCTGCACAAACTCATGCAGAATCGGAACGGGTAACGCAAGTATCGGAACCTCTTCAAACGTCACAATCATCACCGGTAAGAACCTCCCACCTAGAAAGACAGTCGACATCATCGCAAGCCCTTCAGGTGCTCAGGCAGCTCTTATCCACGTCAATAACGGCACAAGCGACATCAACGCTTGGGTCAATCTCTTCGCAGAGGCTATCGAATTAGGTGGCGGAAACGTCTCCAAAGGAGAACTCTACGTAAGACTCTTCAACAAAGCTCTCGAAGGAGACCCTGATTGCGGTGGACTCCTCGGATATAACACAAGCTCTGGCGAACCAGTTCTTGGAATCAATGAGGCTAGACCTCTCTTCCTCAGAACCCCAAACAGCGTGATGTCTCTTGCAAACTTCATGAGAGTCGTTTGCTGCAACATCTTTGCCCCTATCAGAAAAGGCTTAGACATCCTCGGCCAGGATGGAGTTCGTGTTAATAAAATCACCGGACACGGCGGTTACTTCAAAACCCCAGTTGTCGGTGCTAGAATCTTCTCCAGCTCAGTCAATGCTGAGATTGTGACCTTAAGGTCAGCAGGAGAAGGCGGCCCATACGGAACTGCTCTCTTAGCAGCTTACTATCTCTTTAAAGAAGAGAACGAGACTCTCGAAGACTATCTCGACAACAAAGTCTTCAAAGGCGCTTCTTCATCCATTGAAATGGCATCGCCTGCCGAAATCGAAGGATTCGAGAAGTTCTATGCTAGGTATCTTGCCTCATTACCTGTTGAAGTTGAGGCTATCAATACATTGAAAGTTGAATAATTAAGGAGTTAATTATGATTAATTTACCAAAGATGAAAGTGGGAATTGTCGCCGTCTCAAGAGACTGTTTCCCAGAATCCCTTTCTGTTAACAGAAGAAAGGCATTAGTTGCTGCATACAAGGCAGCATATGACGCAGATGACATCTACGAGTGCCCAATCTGCATCGTCGAATCAGAAATCCACATGGTCCAGGCACTCGAGGACATCAAGGCAAACGGCTGTAACGCATTATGTGTCTATCTCGGAAACTTCGGACCAGAAATCGCAGAGACATTACTCGCAAAGCACTTTGATGGACCAAAGATGTTCTGTGCAGCAGCAGAAGAGAACATCGGCATCCTCTCAAGCGACAGAGGCGACGCTTACTGCGGTATCTTAAATGCTTCATATAACTTAAAGCTTAGAAACGTCAAAGCATACATCCCTGAGAATCCAGTCGGAACAGCAGAAGAGTGCGCTAAGTTAATTCACGACTTCCTCCCAATCGCAAGAGCAGTCTATGGATTAAACAACCTCAAGATCATCTCATTTGGACCAAGACCTCAGAACTTCCTCGCATGCAACGCTCCAATCAAACAGCTCTACAACCTCGGCGTTGAAATCGAAGAGAACTCAGAACTCGACTTATACGAGTCATTCCTCAAGCATGAGAACGACCCAAGAATTCCAGAAGTCGTCGCAGATATGGCTGCTGAACTCGGAGAAGGAAACAAGAAGCCAGAAATCCTCCCACGCTTAGCTCAGTATGAAATTACCCTGTTAGACTGGATCGAAGGTCACAGAGGCTATCGCAAATACATCGCTATCGCAGGCAAGTGCTGGCCAGCATTCCAGACCATGTTCAAGTGCGTCCCATGTTATGTCAACTCAAGACTCACAGGACGTGGAATTCCAGTCTCATGCGAAGTCGACATCTACGGCTGTTTATCAGAATTCATCGGAACATGCGTCTCCGGCGATATGACAACATTACTCGATATCAACAACACAGTTCCAGCAGACTTATACAAAGCTGATATCGAATCCAAGTTTGATTACAAACTTACAGATACATTCATGGGCTTCCA
>DCHU01000042.1:0-11219 GCA_002314915.1 Caryophanales bacterium UBA1744 | reverse complement strand
AACACATGCAGCAAACTCCTCTGCAAGCCAACAATGAAATACCAGAAGATTATGGCTAGAGCCTTACCAGTCGAGGTTACACAGGGAACACTCGAAGGTGACATCAAGCCAGGTGACATCACATTCTTCAGATTACAGTCAACCGCAGATGGACATCTCTACTCCTATGTCGCTGACGGAGAAGTCTTACCAGTTGCAACACACTCATTCGGTTCAATCGGTGTCTTCGCTATCCACGAAATGAAGAGATTCTACCGCCATGTCTTAGTTGAGAACGGATTCCCACACCACGGTGCAGTCGCATTCGGCCACCACGGAAAGGCATTGTTCGAAGTCTTCAAGTACCTCGGTGCTGAGAAGGTCGGCTACAACCAGCCAAAGGGCGTCCCATATCCAACAGAGAACCCATTTGAGGACTAATTTATGAAGATCTATAGCGTTTTTGACAAAGAATTCGCTGAGTACGGCAAAATCATCAAAGGTGACTTCGCTGATTTAGTCGAGATCCTTAAGGACAAACCATGTCCTGAAAACACAATGTACGTCCCACATGATGCAGACTTCGAAAAGACTGCTTCATGGAAGAACTTAAACGAAGTTTACTACGGTGGACTTCCAGTTCAGGTCGGTTACTGCAACGGACACAACAACAAGCTCAACTGCCTCGAGTATCATAGAGACTCAGAGTTCAACCTCTCAAACGATGAATTCATCCTTCTCGTCGCAAGACGTGGAGAAATCGTTGATGGCAAGCTCGACACCTCAAAGGTCGTGGCATTCAAAGCTCCTGCAAACGTCATGGTTGAAGTGTTCGCAACAACCCTTCACTACGCTCCATGCGGAGTCGATGGCAAAGGCTTTAGAGTCTTAGTCGTCCTTCCTAGAGGCACAAACGTTGCTCCATTAACCTCACCTCTTGAGCCATCCCTCTGGATGACCAACAAGTGGTTACTCGCACACCCAGATACGAATGAGGCTAAGAAAGGCGCATACGTCGGTTTAGTGGGTGAAAACCTCAGCATCTAGTTAATTGGCTAGATATAAGCTGAAAACTACTCTAAAATTAGCAACAGGTTGGTTATCCAGCCTGTTGTTTTATTAAAAATAAGGAAAATAGAGAAATGATTAAGATTCATATCAAAGACCTCGGAGTCATGAGCTTCGAATTAGATTATAAGAACGCTCCAATGAGCGCAGCGAACTTCTGCGAACTCGCTAGAAGTGGATTCTATGAAGGCGTCATCTACCACAGAGTCATCAAAGGATTCATGATTCAGTGCGGTGGCTACAAACTCGTGAATGGCAAGATTAAAGCCTGCGAACCTGAGTACTCAATCAAAGGTGAGTTCAAGTCAAATGGAGTAAATAATGAAATCTCTCACGAAAGAGGCGTTATCTCAATGGCAAGAACAATGGTCAAGGATTCTGCATGCGCTCAGTTCTTCGTCTGCCACAAGGCCGCAACATTCCTTGATGGAGAATATGCCGCATTCGGTAAGATGATCGATGGATTTGATGTTTTAGATAAGATTGCTACATGCCGTACATATAAGCATTATCCAAACATCCCTGAAGACTTCCCATATGAGCAGTTCGTTATCGAGAAAGTCGAAGTCATTGACGAACCAGAAAACGATTTCCCAAAAATCAAATAAGGAAAGCAGTGGAGCCTAGCGAGAGTTAGGCTCTTTTCTTATATCTTTTATATATAAAGGGGCATGAAAAAAAGCACCCCGATTGGAGTGCTTAAGTTTTTTGCTTTTAAGGTTAAAGCTTATTTGCTTTCTGCCTTGTATGTGTCGTATGAAGCGCTCTTAGCAACACCGTTGAGGATAACGACTGTGAGAGCCTTGAGTTCCTTACCAGCTTCCTGCTTCTTTGAGACATCTTCAGCGTTCTTGCAACCGACAACCCAGATCATTGATCCGTTTGTTGAGCCCATGACTGTGACTGTGAGGTCATATGTTGGTTCGCCAAGCTGCTTTTTGCACTTTTCGACGGTCCAGTCGTCCTTTGTGTCCTGTGTAGCTGCTGCTGCGTTGATGCTGTCAGCTGTCTTCTGTGAGACGCCGCATCCAACGAGCATGAGTCCTGCACATGCGAGTGCTAAGAATTTGAATCCTTTTTTCATTGTGTTTTTTCTCCTAAATAAATATGGGCAGGATCGAATGTCTCTGCCTTTGGCAATATTATTATTCGTTAGACAATACTAATCAACGAAAAAATGAAATATTTCTTAAGAAAAAGTCAAGAAATTCAAATAAGTTACAAAACGGATTTTTTGTTCCTTATTTTTAAGTGTTTATTGAGATAATTGCTAAACAATTTGTTCGGTTAGTTCCGGCTAAATATAAGTATATCGGTAAAGGATTACTTAATTCTTCTCATTTTGTACTTTTTAGTTATACAATACCGACGTACCATTTAGGTACAGGAGAAGCGTTTTAATACGGCTTATAGAAGAATTGATGAAAGTATTGATCCTTGTAAACGAGATTAAAGATGTTGATTTATCCATCACATCAGGCGTCGCTTCATATTTATCCTCAAAGGGAGTTGAGGTATTCCTCGAAGAAGAACTCGCTTTGAAGGTAAAAGGAGCTAAACCAGTCTCTTCAAATGAACTTGCTAGTATCTCATTCGCCATCGTTCTCGGTGGAGATGGAACGATTTTAGGCAAGGCTAAGAAATACAAGAACTATGACTTCCCAATCCTTGGAATCAATCTCGGACGTGTCGGATGCTTAGCGGAAGCTCAGCCGGATGCATACGAGGAAGCGATTGATAAAATCATCGCAGGTGATTACAAAGTCGAGAAGCGTGTGTCTTTGGAGGGAACGCTTACCAAATTAAACGGTGAGGTCAAGAACGTATTCGCATTCAACGACATCGTCATCCTCAGAGGAACAAGCTTAAAGATGTTGGACATACATATCAGCATCAACGACTCCAATGAAACATCATTCTTTGCAGACGGATTGATAATCGCAACTCCAACAGGCTCGAGCGCCTACAACCTATCAAGTGGTGGACCTCTCTTGATTCCAACCGCAAACTCCTTCGTTATCACGCCAATATGCGCACAATTAAAGACAATCACGTCCTTGGTTGTAAGTAGTGAAGACGTCATCACGATGAGCATCGGTCAGCACAAGATCAGCGATTACATCCCTAACATCGAAATCGATGGAGCAGAACTCCTTCCAATCGAACCGGGAGATGTCCTGAAGGTCGCCAAAGGCAGCAAGACGCTCAACATCATTAAGGTAAACCTGAACTCATCGCTCTATGAGCCGATCTTCAAGGTTACCAACACATTTGTGAAATAATCTTATCGGAGGCAGAAAATGAATAAGATTGTAAAGAAAGTGAACCTCAACCCAACAGTCACATTGTTCGACATTGAGGCTCCATTCATCGCCAAGAAAGCTCAGCCAGGACAGTTCATCATCGTCCGCGCTACAGAAGACGGCGAAAGAATTCCTCTCACAGTCGCAGGTTACGACAGAGAGGCTGGAACAGTTAGAATCATCTTCCAGATCGTTGGCGGATCAACAATGGTCCTCAACACCCTTAATGAAGGCGACTATGTCCATGACTTCGTCGGCCCATTAGGAAGACCAACAGAAATCGAAGGACTCAAGAAAGTTTGCGTCGTCGGTGGTGGTGTCGGATGCGCTATCGCATACCCAATCGCTAAAGAACTCGCTGACAGAGGCTGTGAAGTCCACTCAATAATCGGTTTCAGAAACAAAGATTTAGTCATTCTCGAAAAAGAATTCGCAGAGTGCTCAAAGGAATTCAGACTTATGTCTGATGACGGATCAGCTGGAACAAAGGGTGTTGTTACAAACGCTCTCCAGGAACTCATCGATGCTGGCAACGTTTATGATGAAGTCATCACAATCGGACCATTAATCATGATGAAGTTCGTTGTTAAGCTCACAAAGCAGTACAACATCAAGACAACCGTTTCCATGAACCCAATCATGATCGACGGAACAGGCATGTGCGGCGGATGCCGTTTAACAGTCGGTGGCAAGACCAAGTTCGCTTGCGTTGATGGACCTGACTTCGACGGATTCGAGGTCGACTTCGACGAAGCGATGGCACGTGGCCGCCAGTATGCTGAATTCGAGCAGAAAGAAAGAGATAGATTCTGCAACCTTTATAAACAGGAGGTCAAATAACAATGGCTTTCAACATGAGAAAAGACAAGAACCCAATGCCTTGTCAGGAACCAAACGTTCGTAATAAAAACTTCTTAGAAGTTGCTACCGGTTACACCGAAGAAATGGCAATTGATGAAGCAAAGAGATGCTTAAACTGCAAGAACAAGCCTTGCGTTGACAAGTGCCCAGTTCACATCAACATCCCAGCATTCATTGCTAAAGTCGCAGAAGGCGACTTCGAAGGCGCATTCCAGATCATCTATCAGTCATCATCACTTCCAGCTGTTTGTGGACGTGTCTGCCCACAGGAATCACAGTGCGAAGGAAAGTGCACAAGAAACATCCAGAGAGGCAATCCAAAAATCGACTCAGAAGCAGTCGGTATCGGACGTCTTGAAAGATTCGTCGCTGACTATCACAACTCACATGCTGCTGCAGCATCTGAGAAGCCAGCAACAAACGGCCATAAGGTCGCAATCATCGGCTCAGGTCCTGCAGGACTCTCATGCGCTGGTGACTTAGTCAAACTCGGCTATGAAATCACAATCTTCGAGGCTCTCCACCTTGCAGGTGGCGTTCTCGTTTACGGTATCCCAGAATTCCGTCTTCCAAAGACCATCGTCCAGAAGGAAGTCGACAACTTAGTCGCTCAGGGCGTCAAGGTTGAGACAAACGTCGTCATCGGTAAGACAATCACTATCGATGAATTAATGGATGAGATGGGATTCGAAGCAGTCTTCATCGGATCAGGCGCAGGACTTCCAAAGTTCATGGGCATCCCAGGTGAGAACTACAAAGGCGTCTTCTCCGCTAACGAAATCTTAACTAGAACTAACCTCATGAAGGCTTACAAGGAAGATTCAAGAACCCCAATCTTCCACGGACACAAAGTCGCAGTCGTCGGTGGCGGTAACGTCGCTATGGACGCATGCCGTGTCGCAAAGAGACTCGGTGCTGAAGAAGTCTACATCATCTACAGACGTGGTCTCGAAGAACTCCCTGCACGTAAGGAAGAAGTCGAGCACGCAATGGAAGAAGGCATCATCTTCAAGACATTAACAAACCCAACTGCAATCCTTGGTGATGAGCAGGGCAACGTCAGAGCAATCACAGTCGTTGATATGGAACTCGGAGAACCAGACGAAGCAGGCAGACGCCGTCCAATCGTCAAGGAAGGTTCAGAGCACGAGATGGAAATGGATTGTGTCATCATGTCACTTGGCACCAACCCAAACCCACTTATCAAGTCAACAACCGAAGGCTTAGACACAAATAAGCACGGATGTATCATCGCTGATGAGAACGGCGCTACCTCAAGACCTGGAGTCTTCGCAGGTGGTGACGCAGTCACAGGTGCAGCTACCGTCATCCTCGCTATGGGCGCAGGTAAGACTGGTGCAGCATCAATTGATGCTTACATCAAAGCAAAAGCTCAGTAATTGAACTAAAAACTAAAGGGAGCCATAACGGTTCCCTTTTTCTTTTGCTATATATAAATAGATTGATAAATTTATCGATATTACTATAATGGATATGGGTTAAAAATATGGGTAATGTTAAAAGTGCTATTAATAGCACGGTTTCAATTTCAGATTTTAATAAGGGGTTAGCAGGGAAGATTTTTAAATCCGTTAACGACAACGGTGCCATGGTTGTTATGAAAAACAACAAGGCTGAATGCGTTTTATTGTCACCAAAGGAGTATCTTGAACTTATGAACACCCTAGAAGATTTGCAAGACTATGTTCTTGCGCTAGAAAGAGAAGCTGAACCAAACGAAAAACTTACACCCTTGAGGAAATCAAAAAAGAGCTTGGAATCTCAAACACAGATTCGCAAGAAATCAATGAAGAAGATTTGGAACTTGAATGAGTTGGAACATTGAATTCACAAAGTATTCAAGAGAAGACTATTTTAAATTACACGGTTCACAAAGGTAAATTATAGATAACATCTTAAGAATTGAAGAAGGACATATATAGTGCCTTCTTTTTCTTTATATATAATATAAGAGAATGAAGTTCAAATCCCTTGTCTAAACGGCTTATGTTTTAGAAACGCTTAGATAAACGGGGAATGAAGTTAAGTGTCTTAAAACGGCGAAAGGATGAGGTTATGTATTATTCACCATTAGTTAAGATAGCGGTCGAAATCATGTTCGAGGCTCGTAAAGAAGATAAGGATAAAGGAGGATACCCATATGTATTCCATCCGTTCTATTTAGCAACTCAGATGGAGACCGAAGATGAGACTTGCGTGGCATTGCTCCACGATGTCATTGAAGACCATGGTGATAAATACTCTTTTGAAACTCTTAAAGAGGCAGGAATGAACGATAACATCATCTCAGCACTAAAACTATTAACTCATCCAGATGATGTCCCTTATATGGATTACGTTAAGAAGATTAAAAGCAATCCAATTGCCACAAAGGTCAAATTGGCGGATCTTCGCCACAATATGGATACAAGAAGAACAGGAAAGCCACATTGGAAAGCTGACCTCTATAGAGAAGCAATCGAATTCTTAGAAAAATAGTTCTATTATATAGATATGGGATTTAACACAAGTGATTTGGCGAGAAACGCCTATATGCTCACGGGCAAATTTAAAAGACAGGGCTACGATTGGTGGTGGCATTCTTTCACCGCAATCGATGATGAGACCGGAGATGAGGTTCCTTTCTTTATCGAGTTCTTTTTGATTAATCCGGGAAACAAGAAATCACCTGTAATCCTAGGCCAGAGCAAAGAGGCCAAAGAGAAAGGTCTTAAGCCATCATATCTCATGATCAAGTGCGGTAGATGGGGAGAAGGTAAGAAACAGCTTCACCGCTTCATTCCGTGGACAGATTTCTCTGTTCATGAGAAAGCGCCATTCTTCATTGAGGCCATAGACAATTTCTGCAGCGAGGTCATCTTGAGAGGTAACGTAACCGTCTCAGAAGAGACTGTTGAACAATATCCCGAGATGATGTCAGACGCCGGAAGTATGCAGTTTTCATTGAAAATGAAAAAAGCGATCGCATGGAACGTCGGTTATGGAACATCAAAACTCTTTAGAGACCTTAAAGCGTTTGAGATGTATTGGCATGCAGAAGGCATGAAAACCCTATACGAAGGTGAGATTACCTTAGACGGAAGACACTACACAGTCACACCAGGAAGGTCATTTGGCTACGCAGATAAGAACTGGGGTTCTAACTTCACATCCCCATGGGTATGGCTATCTTCATGCTGCATCTATTCATATACAAGAAATAAACAACTCGAGAATACCGTCTTCGATATCGGTGGCGGCAAACCAAAAGTGTTTGGAATCACATTACCGAGAAGACTATTGGGTGCTTTATATCTTGAAGGAGAAGAATACGAATTTAACTTCTCCAAGTTCTGGACGGGTGCCAAATGTGAGTTCTCTGAATCGGAAGACACTCCAGAAATCATCTGGAATGTTAAGATGGAGAACAAGACTCATATATTTGAGGTTGAAGCGAGCTGCAATAAGGACGATATGCTGTTCGTGAACTATGAAGACCCTAAAGGAATGAAGAAGTTCAATAGGCTTTGGAATGGTGGAAATGGAATTGCCCATCTAAAGTTATATAAGAAAGTTAAGGGAGCAGAACCTGAACTCATTGAAGAGATGGTAGCAAGCCATCTTGGATGCGAATACGGAGAATTTGACAAGTAATGTTATGTTAATACCTAGTAAAATAGGTAATAAAGTAACAAGTAATAATCGAATAAAGAGGTATAAATATGCCAGCAATAATCACACACTATTCTTATTGCGTTAACGTGATGAGAAATATAGACGGCATCTATAAGGATGCAACAATATTAGGATCACAAGGACCTGACCCATTCTTTTTCTTCGGGCAGATTCCTTGGAAAAAGAGAAAGAACAAGGGAGACGTTAACTCATATGGTATGACTCTCCATCACATGGATATCACAGATGTTTATCTCGAACTCATGAACTACGCGAATGAAGCAGGGGAAGATAAAGAATTATTGTGGGCATTCATAGAAGGTCTCCTCATTCATTACTCAATGGATAGAAACTGCCATCCGTTCATCTTCGCTAAATCCGGATTCACTGATGTAGAAGAAGAGAAGAAGATGTGGTCCCTTTCTCATATGTGGTATGAGACATTACTTGATAATGTTATTGGCAAAAAGTATGGGACATTAACCATTCACGCTGGCGAAAAATACCTTAAGATTGACAAGAAACAGTTGATGAAAATATCAAAGATGTGGAACGTCGTAAATGAAAGAGTTCACGTCAAAGACAACATCACAGAAAAGAGTTTCTACCATTCCACACTCGACTACAGAACCGCGATGAAGATCACAAATGTTCCTCATAATTTCAGCTTCTGGTTTACCAAGAACATAATGGGTGATTATTCTCAATCACACAGAATGAATATTCCTCTAGAGATGCCAAAGATGTATGAAGGAATAGACTTCTTGAACATCGAGCATAAGGAGTGGCCAAACTGCGTTACAGGAGAGATGAGAACCGAGTCGTTCTTAGACCTATGGGACGCGGCTGCAAAAGATTACGGCAATGCTTGCAATCTTATTGATAGAGCAAAGAACGGTGAAGATATCAAAGCGGAGTTCAAAGCTTATATCGCAAACATCGATCATGATGGATTTGAACCTGAATTGCCACTCAAATATCAGTCAGTCGTCTGGGAATGGCCAGAGAAAGAAACACTTAAAAAGGCCTCGTAATGAGACCTTTTTCTTTCGATAAAATCTACTTTTTTGAAGGAACGTAATCGTCGCCAAGGTAATCCTGGAACAATCTTGACCACTGACCAGAAGAAGTGAGTGCACCTTCATGCATTACCTGAATAATTCCATAGCGATCTACAACCATTGTTGCCGGAATTCCTGCTGGATAGAATCCGTAAGAGAATGAACTTTTGAAGTTTGCGCCTTGATAACCTTCATCTATTCCAATTGGCATTGTAAGACCGTATGTTTCTCTCCACTCTACCGCATCAGATAACTTATCGTCTTCATCGCACGATAAACAAACAATCTCGACCTTATCGGTTGTGGTTGAATAGTAATCCTGCATAGCTGGCATTTCCTGTTTACAATACGTACACCATGTCGCCCAAAGGTTGATGGCAAGAACTTCATGGCCCTTTAAATACTCTGATGCCATCTGACGGCTTGGATTGCCCTCTGCATCAGCAACGCAGACTTCGAAATCATAGAGTACTTCGCCTTTCGTATATCTATGACCTGAAGGCATTTCCTCGTTTATGATTGACGTTTCAAATTCAACTTCTATATTTGTCTCGCCTTTTTTAATTTTGTTCTTGCTAGGTTTCCAGTTGCTTGGAACTCCGTCAAAAGATAATGTGTAGTCCGCAACAGGTAATCTCTTGCCTGTGAATCCATCGTTATCTGTGAAAAGCTGTGCAGCAACCTTGCCGTTTGAATCTTTGACTGTGATCTCGACATCCTCGAGTTCAACACCATTGATCTGTGTGAGCCAGAACTCAAAGACTTCTGTCTTCTCGGCGCATCCTGATAGTGGAGCAAGCATAAGTGCTCCAAGCATTAACATGAGTGTATTTTTCTTCATGAATAAATCTCCCCTCAATATTTCTTCAACGTGCATATTAAACAATATCCGCAAAATCATTCAAACCTTTTTAATCTAAAATACGATTTTTCGACACTTTTCTTGCTCGATAATCTATATTATCAGCATGAACCTATTTAGAAGTGTGTGTTGCAGAGTCTTTCAAAAGACTATGTATGTTGCGGTTGCAACGATGAATTTTAGAGAACCTACCCTCATCAAAGGAGCAGGTTCTTCAACCAAACTTGGAAACATTTTAGAAGGCAAGAGAGTCCTTATAATCTCGACTCCATCGATGATTCGTCATGGTTTGCTTGAACCAATTGTTGAATCTTTAAAGGAAAAGGGGATTGAATCGTTTGTTTTTAGCGATGTGGTGCCTAACCCAACGTTCGAATCGATTTATCGATGTAGAGACTTCGCTAAAGAGAATAATACCAACGCAATTCTTGCTATAGGCGGTGGTTCAGCACTTGATACTGCTAAAGCAGTAATTTGTTTGTTAACATCAAAATACGATGACTTGAACAAGTTTAAAGGCATGCTCAAAGTCAAAAAGAAATACCCTTTGTTCATCGCCATACCAACAACTGCGGGCTCCGGCTCTGAAGTGACGGTTGCAGCAGTTGTTACAAACGAAAAGAATGGCGATAAGTTCGCGATCAGTGACCCTAAACTCATTCCTGACTATGCCGTATTAGACCCAAACCTTTTGGCTAACTTGCCTAAGAGTGTTATTGCTACGACCGGAATGGATGCCTTAACCCATGCGGTTGAGAGCTATATCGGACACTCAAATTACAAGAAAACGGCCATATTTGCCAAAACAGCGGTTTCCTTAATCTCGGAAAACTTATATGCATTTTATGAGAATCCGCACAATCAACAGGCTGTCCTCAATATGCAATATGCCGCATATTTAGCGGGACAAGCGTTTACTAAATCATATGTTGGATATGTCCACGCTTTAGCTCATTCAATCGGCGGAAAGTACAACGTCCCGCACGGTGAAGCCAACGCAATTCTTTTACCATACGTTCTAGAGGCATATGGCAAATCATGTGATAAATCTCTCACAGAACTCGATAAAATCGTTCAAACACGCCAAGAAAACAGCAATTTATGCTCTAAAGAGCACTTTATGTCATGGATTAGGGACCTTAATGATAGAATGTCCGTCGGCAACAGACTTGGTTCAATTATTAAGAGTGAGGACTTAGATGAGCTTGCAGCGCACGCTGATAAAGAAGCGAACCCAACATACCCTGTTCCTAAAGAATTGAACAAAGAAGAACTAAAGGCCATATACCTAGAGGCTATGAAATGAAGATAGAGACATCGTCACTCAACGGATTAACGTTTATCGAAGTCACAAATAATGTGGGACTCAAAGTTGTTTTGAGCACTTTTGGCGCAGGCATCTATGAGATC
>DCHU01000034.1:9266-17327 GCA_002314915.1 Caryophanales bacterium UBA1744 | reverse complement strand
TTTTTTAACGCTTTGTAAAAAAAGTTTTGAAAACAAATTATTCATATACTTTAATAGAGATTAAAGTTAAGAGGAGACAATTATGAAGAAAAGAAAGTCGGTTGCTTTATTAGTTTCAAGCCTCGCGGTTTTGGGACTAATCTGCGCAAATGCGAATAAGAAAGAGGTGCGTGTCGCCAAAGCGGACGATGATACTGTTTACGACTACGGCGTTTATTTTGTGGATGGTGCAACATATAAGTATAAATATGATTCCGAATCCGACAGTTATGTTAAAGGCGAGTATCTATGGATGGAGGGAATGGAAGTAGAATCTCATGATGAGGTCAACGAATGGGGAGATACCATTAAAGTTTATGAGATTTCTTTGAAAAACTTCAACTTCAAGACCAGCGCTCCTGGCATATTCTACTTCGAAGATTACGATGAGTCGCTTGCGGAAATATATCTCTTTGGTGATAGCAATTTGGAATGCGTTAACACCACTGAAAGATACCTTTCTTTAGTCAATGCAGACGCTGTAATTCAGGAGGCAATCGCAGATTCATCTTTAACGATTAAAAGTGGAGATCTTTCCTTTACTGATGTCAGTGCCCAGAACTTTATTTTCGGTGATGCGGTTACGTTAAAATCGGGAAACCTTTATCTCGAGACCGGAAATGTATCGACAACTGGAGATAACCAAGTTGTCAATTCCTGCGCTTACCAAATGTACGTTGAGGGTGGATACCTTAACGCAAAAAGCGGATCTTCCGTTGGAGGTACTTGGTCTAGAAATACAGGCGTTCAGCACATTACTATGCGTGGTGGAACAGCATTAATTGAAGATGGGCCAATCGCTGCCCAAGTTCCAGAAATCGTCATGTATGATGGAGAATTGAATTATAATTCAAACGGTGGATTTAGCGAGGCTGCACTCGAAATGTATGGTGGCGTAGGATATCTTACGTTAGGGACAACTGAATCTTCATCATTAGGCGATGTTAAGATTTGCGATGGCTACCTTGCGATGGAGGCTAATGGCGAAATCGTTTTGCCATCTTCTGGTCAAATCAGCGTTGAGGATTGGATGTTCGGTATCGGCTATGACAATGTTGACGGTTCCGATATCGAATTGTTGCCTTTGGTTGCCGAAGCTACGATAAATAAACAATATCTAGAAATCGGTTCAGCCATCACTATCGATGAACAGCCTAGCAAGGCCAACAACTATACAGTATCTGCCATCGATGGAGCTGCATTTCTCTCGGATTTCAGTTACGAGTGGTTCAAATCCGTTTCGAAAGACGCCTTTAATGATGCTTATCTCGATGAAAACTGCAAAGGCCATTTCAATTTGATTTATAAGAACTGGGTAGCGGAATCATACTCTGATGAACCGGTATTCGCTTTAGATATGGAAGCTGGGAAAACAGCACACTTTACTTTTTCCAACTCTTACGATTATTTGATTGAGTACACTCGGGAGAATTGCCGAATCTATAAGGATTACAACACAGCTGAGCAAACGGAATATTCATATTCGAGCGAAGGATTGACATTATCATTTACCGCCCCAACCGACGGAACATATTATTTCTGCGCTCCAGCAGGAGATGAGAAAACAGGTATCGATAGCATCACCGTTGAAACACGAACTCTAGTTGGAACATCGGAAACATTGGATACAACATCCGCTGTTGATGGTGATAAATACGTTTGTGTTTTGACTACATCTTATGGCGGAAGTACATTCAGAAGATCTACGAACCTTATCACATATGAAAAGATTAACCCATCGTTAAGAATTGGCGACCAAATCTATCTCGACGTGGATGGAGTTGTTGTCTCTAACGTAACAGAAGCTGTAGTTGGTGATATTTATATCAACACAGAAACATATGACATCTTCAAATACACAGAAACAGGCTGGGTAAAAACAGGGTCATTACTTGGTCAGCCTGGTGCATCAGGCGCTGATGGCACCGATGGTGCCGACGGAGCCGATGGTGCTGATGGTGCGGACGGTGCAGACGGAGCTAATGGTGTTGACGGTAAAGATGGATCCTCCGTTTTAGTTGGCACAAGCGACCCAACTGAATCCCAAGGAAACGTTGGAGATGTCTTCATCAACACAGAAACATATGATTTATTCACCAAAACCGAAACCGGATGGTCAAAAGTTGGCAACATTAAAGGCGCTAACGGAGCCAATGGTGCCGACGGAGCGGACGGTGCTGACGGAGCAGACGGACAGCCAGGAAGAGATGGCGCTGACGGTGCTGACGGACAGCCAGGTACTCCAGGCGCTGATGGCGCAGACGGAGCGGACGGACAGCCGGGTGCTCCAGGTGCTGACGGTGCAGATGGTCAGCCTGGTAGAGATGGCGTTGACGGAAAAGACGGCAAGGACGGCACAAACTTATTGGGTGTGTTAATCGCTTCAATTGTCGTTAATGTTGCTGCCGTCGGCGGAGTTGCATATCTTATTGTTGATAAGAGAAGAAACAGAAAAAACTAACGACTAGTTACTAATTTACACCTCCTAAGGAATATTCCTTAGGGGGTTTTCTGTTAAAGGGTACAGTTCGTTTGTGTATCTGTAACAAAATGCTTTAGTTGATTATATCAATAATGATTTGGCGCATCTCTTCAGGGGTTTCCTTGAAGTCTCTGATCCACCATTCTTTAAGTAATGCGAATAGACCGTATCCATAAAATCTATTCTCGTAATTGTGCGGGTCATCACCGTTCGTCATGATCTTTTCGAACGACTTAAGCATTATGTATTCCAGGTTGTTCTTGTATACGATTGATATTCTTTCTTTAATCGAAAAGTTGTATTCAAAAAAAGTGAGAGCGTTATTGATATCGAACCTATCTCTAATTTTCACATCATGGGCGGAGCACCAATCGGACCACGCTCGGATGAAGAAGTGGAGCACAACATCTTCCAGGCCCGTGAAATATCTATAAAAGCTTGTTCTTCCGACATCAGCCTTTTTGCATACCATCGTGACATCGAGGTCTTCAAACTTCTTTGTCTTGAGCAATATGAAGATGGAATCCTCGATGCATTGTTTTAAAAATTCTGTCGATTGTCTAGTTCTGCCCATCAGTACATACCTCTATTAATTCTTTTGCCAACAAAATAACTTAAATTGTTTATAAGGAACACTTGTACCTTATTTAACTATTCTTCAATATGGTTGTAAAGAAAAGAAGCGGTATACCCGCTTCTTTTTGTACATTAATCTTTTAGATTAGCAGTCGCCAGCGTAGATGTATGCTGTGACATCTGCAGTGACTTCAACGAGAACATAGAGGTCATCTGTGTAAACGTATGAATCTTCTGTTCCCCAGAAATTGTAGGTGCTTGAATTCTTTGTGCCGTTTTCTGGTTCGCCTAACTTATTTCCGTCTTTTCCATAGATGTTGCAGCTAGCCACTGTGACAGCCTTAGTTGAGTCGCCTGCTTCTAAGGCTGCTGCTGTCTCATAGAACGCAAAGAAGAATCCACAGTTCTTCTCGTACTTCATTCCGTCTTCGCCTGGAACGATTTTCAAGAGGTTCTTGCCTGTCTTAAGTTCAGCGAATTGAGTTGCGTAGAATGAGAATGATTCGATTGAATCGGTGCTGTTTCTTCCTCTCGTTAAACTGTATGTTTCGCCTTCGATGACGTAATGTCCGCAGCCTTCGCAGTATGGAGCATCAGTTTTTAATGAATGCTCATGAGCCTCAGATGTGACGACTTCCTCTGATGAAACTGGTGTAGATGGTGTATTTGGTTTGCCGCATGCTGCTAATAGCAATGAGCCTGCTAACACAAATAACGATAAGATGTTGTGTTTTTTCATGGTTTATCTCTCCTTGATATGCAACAAATATACCCCCCTTTTTTTATAAAAGACCAACATTAATTTACGTTCGATGACTGCTTTGATTTTGACATAAACAATTAACTGTTGTAGTGTGGCCTTAAAGAGAGGAGCTTATATGAAGAAGTCTTTATTAATGTTATCAGCATCCCTTATGGCGTTTGGATTGTTCTCATGCGCAAACAAAAACACGAATCCATATGATGATGGACCGGAATACGGAGTGGCAATTCAAGGCAATATAAAGTATGAGTACTCAAATAGTGTCACAGACACAGGCCTGTATTCACAAAACTCATACGAGATAGTTAAAAACGAGACAAAAGGCCTCGTTGTTATTCATCACGCCGCAACTTCTGGAAGCATCACTCCTAGAATCGACTCTCTTTATAAAGAAAATGGCATACTAGACGTTCATATTGATTCCAAAGTGAAGGGTGGTGGAGCCGGAACGTGCGACATGAAGTATTGGGATATAACAATCGAGTATGAATTATCATACGTTGAGGATATTGTATCTGTTAACGTAAGAGTGAACTAAAACCAAATGAAAAGAAGCACTTATGGACGCTTCTTTTTTGTTTGTGTGAATTCTTGTTTGTTCGCCGATGAATCTCCTTAGAGTGCCCATAACGGGGCTTTTTTTGTTTGCTTTATCTAGATAATTGCCTTTCTTATAAACCTTCATGCTAGAATAATTGCAGATATGAAGAAAGACGAACTTATCTATAAACAGTACGTGCAGATTCTTAGGGAAGAACTGCGTCCTGCAATGGGTTGCACGGAACCAATTGCTATTGCCTATGCATCCGCAAAAGCGAGATCGGTCCTTGGTAAAACGCCAGACCGCATCCTTATCGAAGTAAGTGGAAACATCATCAAGAACGTCAAAAGCGTTGTCATACCACATACAGGCGGCCTACGCGGAATACCTGCGGCAGTTGCTATTGGCGCTGTAGCCGGAGACGAGAATGCTGAGTTTGAGGTAATCTCCAACGTCACAAGTGAGCAAATCGAAGCGACAAAGGCATATCTTGAATCAACTCCAATTGAAGTTAAATGGTCCGATTCCTCGCATATTTTTGACTTGAAGGTGGTTGTGTATTCCGAAGAAGAATCCGCTGTTGTCCACACAGTGGACTATCATACGAATATCATAGAAATCAAAAAGAATGACGAAATTATCTATCAACATGAATGCTTAAGTGAAGAAGATGGCTTAACCGACAGGTCCTGCATGAGCGTTGAGTCCATAGTTGATTTCGCTGAATCGGTCGATTTAGAAGATGTTAGAGTGGCCCTCGAACGCCAAATCAAATGCAATATGGCCATTGCCGAAGAAGGCTTAAAGAACAATTTCGGAGCGAATATCGGCAAAACCCTCCTTGCAAGCAGAGGTGATAGCATCCAAACCAAGATGAGAGCGTATGCCGCTGTGGGAAGCGACGCGAGAATGAACGGATGCGAGCTACCTGTCGTCATTGTTTCAGGCAGTGGAAACCAAGGTATGACCGCGAGTATACCTGTTATCGTTTACGCTAGAGAATATGGATTAGATGATGATTTGCTCTTAAGAGCATTGGTTGTTTCCAATCTTGTGACCACCCATTTAAAAACCGATATCGGACGTCTATCTGCATACTGTGGCGCAGTAAGCGCTGGAGTTGGTGCGGGAGCGGGTATCGCGTACTTAAAAGGCGGACGTTACAAAGTGATTGCCCATACGATTGTAAATGCTGCTGCAGTCACATCTGGCATTATTTGCGATGGCGCTAAGGCGAGCTGTGCAGCCAAGATTGCATCGGCAGTTGATGCCGGCCTTCTCGGTCTTGAGATGTACGAGAACGGCAATCAGTTCTTGGGCGGAGACGGAATAGTCACCAAAGGGGTTGAGAAAACGATCAAGAACATCGGGCGTCTTGCTAGATACGGAATGGCGGAAACCGATAAAGAAATCATCGAGATAATGACTTGCGACTTATAGGAATAGCCCATAATTTGGGCTTTTTCTTTTGCGATTTACTGTATAAAAAAACAAATAAAACACTGAAAAATTCGTAATATTGGCATATTTCCGAAGTATGCGTGTATGTACAATAAAATCTAACAAGAGGTGAACTTATGTTAAAAAAGAAGTTTTTATTATTACTAGCGGCCCCTTTATTGGTTATGACCGCATGCAACAAAGGACCTGCATCCAGTCAGGAACTCCCACCTGAACCAGAGTCATCAGTTGAGCAGGAGTATTTAGACCCAGGAATGCAGACGGTTGCATTTGATGAAATCTCAAATCTCGTCATGATAAACGAGAAGGCGCAGGCATATATCGATGCAATGCACGCTGAAGAGGAATACTCAGATTGCCCATATACATTTGCCGCGTTAGATGATGATTTGGATAAGGTGGATGTCAAAGACATGCTCACCAATTCCGATAACTCAAAGAACAGACCAATCACGATTTCCTGGGATAAAGGAGACCTTGAATATGAGCGTATCAGCGTAGTTCTCTGCAAAGACTGGAAGTTCCAGAAGACAACCGCATATCCAACAACAGGAAACTCCGTTGAAATCGACAATTTAGAAAGGGCTACAACCTACTACTACCGCTTAGAGACCGCTGATGGAATGATCCGTTCTCAGGTCCAGAAGTTCACAACCGCAGATTACACAAGATCACTTAATTTTGACGGCAACTTAAGCAACACGATTTTCAACGCTCGCGACTTAGGCGGATACATGACCTCATTCGGCATTAGAACAAACCAGGGATTAATCTTCAGAGGAAGCGAAATCAATGGTGAGGACTTCACAGCAGATGGCCAGAGACACAGCAAGAACGTCGATGAGTTAGTACTCGAAAAGAATGAGCAGATCTTCAAGATTGGAGTGGAACTTGACTTAAGAACCGCAAGTGGCGCAAACAACATGACGGCATCGGCATTGCCAACCGCTGAATACATCAGAAGACCATTCACTAGCTATGCTAACTTCATCAAGAACCCAGACAATGGAACACCTGGAACATTGAAAGATGTATTTGATTTATTCGCAAATGCAGATGAGAAACACGTCTATTATCACTGTTGGGGCGGTGCTGATAGAACAGGAGCATTAAGCTTCTTCCTCAATGGCGTATGCGGCGTTTCATTAACCGACTTGTATATCGACTTTGAACTCACATCACAACATAACTCAGTCAGAAGCCACTTAACAAAGAACGGCAGCTATGACTTCCCAGGAATGCTCACCGCAATCAAGGAACTCCCATATTACAGCGACGATAAGACTATCGCTGAAATCTGCTATCAGTTCTTAACCGAACACGGAATCGAAGAGGATACAATCGAGAGAATCCGTGAAGTAATGATCCCTGGTTACTACACTGGAATGGAAGAAATCTGGGCATAATCTAAACCAAAAACTAAGGCTTGAAACAAATTCAGGCCTTTTTTTGACGAATTATGCAAAAAATACTTGTGCACATTGAGACATTTTCTACAATATAGCATCTTCCATTAAGGAAGGATTAATAAGAGAATATAAGAGTAGTTGGAGGTTTGAATATGCCAAAATTTGACACCAGAGTCCAAAAATTAAGACACGACATCCTCGTTGAAATATCAAAACACGCTTTCAATGGAGATTTAAAAGACGCCCTTTACGATATACCGAAAGTTATCGTTCCGGGACCTAAAGCATCTTTCCGTTGCTGCATCTACAAAGAAAGAGCAATCGTCCAGGAAAGAATTAAGGTCGTTTTAAAGGCCAAAAGCAAAAGCGATGGGAATGTCATCAAAGTCATCCCAATCGCCTGTGACGAGTGCCTTCTAGGCGGATATACGGTATCTGACGCATGCAGAGGCTGCATCGCTCATAGATGTGCCGAGGCTTGCCCAAGAAAATGCATCTCATTCGACCAGAACCTCCACGCTCAGATCGATAAGTCTCAGTGCGTTAACTGCGGCATGTGCGCAAAGGCTTGCCCTTATAGCGCGATCGAGAACCGCGTAAGACCATGCGAGAGAGCATGCAAGCTTAAGGCAATCTCACCAAACCCAGAAACAAACGAAGCCGTCATTAATGACGAGAAGTGCATCCATTGCGGCAATTGCGTCTCAACATGCCCATTCGGCGCGATTGTTGATGAGTCATATATCTTAGATGTCATAGACATGCTCAAGAGCGATAAGAGAACATATGC
>DCHU01000034.1:3436-9201 GCA_002314915.1 Caryophanales bacterium UBA1744 | reverse complement strand
CACGCTTTAAAACTCTTAGGCTTTGAAGATGTCTACGAGGCTGCATTTGGCGCGGATATCGTCGCAATCGAAGAGGGCAGAGAACTCGCTGAAAGAGGAAAACTCACCTCATCATGCTGTCCAGCATTCGCATCATACATCAGAAAGAACGCTCCAGCTTTAGTCCCATACATCTCATCATCACCATCTCCAATGGCTGCGATGGCTAAATACATCAAGGATAATGACCCAGATTCAAACGTTATCTTTATCGGTCCATGCACCGCTAAGAAGAGCGAAATCAAGATGGAATCCGTCAGACCATACGTTGACTCAGTCATCACATTTGAGGAAATGCAGGCCCTCTTGGATTCAAGAACTGATTGGGATAGAAGTGAATTAGTGGAAGAGGAATTCTCAAAAGCAGCATCCTCATTCGGTAGAGGATTTGCCAAGTGCGGAGGCCTCTCAGCTGCTGTCAATGAATCCCTCAAAGAACAGGGAATCGACTTCGAAGTTAAGGGCACTGCAGTTGATGGAATCGATAACATCAAGAAGGCTCTTGCAACATTCAAACTCGAGAATTCTCCAATCAACTTTGTTGAGGGAATGGCTTGCGAAGGCGGATGCATCGGAGGTCCATGCAACCTCAACCACCAGATGAAGAACAAGATCCTCATCGATAAGTATTCTAGCCAGGGCGTCAAGACAATCTCTGAGAACGCTGACGAAGAATAATTAGTGTCAATTAAAACGACCTCATCACCTTAAATGATGGGGTTTTTCGTTTGGATGCAAAATCGCATTTGTGAGCGCTTGATTTTGATAAATATCCATGTCGCGTTACAATATGGGCAATTCATATCTGGAGGTTATCTCATGATTTATGATTCAGCCATCATCGGCACTGGCCCTGCAGGGGTTTCTGCCGCTCTCACTTTAAAAGCTAACAACAAGAACTTCATCTGGATTGGTAGCAAGACTTATAGCGATAAAGTAGGCAAAGCCGAGAGAATTGCCAACTATCCGGGTTTACCTATGGTTACCGGCCAAGAGATGAATGATGTTTTCTCACGCCAATGCGAGGAACTCGGAATTGAAATCACCGATAGAATGGTTACCTCTGTTATCGATATGGGCGATCACTATGCAATAATGGCAGGTCAGGATTTCTATGAGACCAACACGATTATCTTTGCCACAGGCATAAACGTGGTAGGCACGATCAAAGGCGAGCCTGAGCTCTTAGGCAAGGGTGTGTCATATTGCGCTACATGCGATGGAAACCTCTACAAAGGAAAGGCCATTGCGGTTCTATCATCTTCCAAGCGTTTTGAACACGAGGTTAAATTCCTCGCCGGTATTGCAGCTAAAGTATATTTCTTGCCTCTTTACAAAGACTCTGACTTCAAATCGGATAATGTAGTGGTGCTTAGGGAAAGAATCGTTGAGCTTCAAAGCGAGGACGATAGATTATCCGCAATAGTGCTGAAATCTGGGGAAACTATCCCAGTCAACGGAATATTCTGTTTACGAGACAATGTATCTTTATCAACTCTCCTTCCTGAACTCAAAACAGACAACGGTCATATCGCTGTCAATAGAGCCATGGAAACCAATTTACCGGGCTGTTTTGCCGCTGGTGATTGCACCGGAAGACCATACCAATACGTTAAAGCTGCAGGTGAGGGCAACGTTGCCGCTCATAGCGTAATCGCTTATTTAGCTTCAAAATAACTGAACAACTTTTATAAAAGCGTCTAATAACTTCCCGATTGGAAATTCTTTTCTATATTATCTTTTATATATAATGTTAAATCTATTAATGAAATTATTAGATTTCAGTACTTTTTTGAAAGGAGTCATTCTATGAAGAAAAGATTTACAACTGGCGCGTTGTTAACCTTGACCTCCGCAACACTTGTGATGGGCGGTGTGTTAACGGCTAGAACAAACCATGTATCTGTTGCACACGCCGAGAGCAGCCTTGGTAAAAATTACATCGAGGTTGGAACTGGTTCAGAATTGGCGCAATCGGTCAATAACGCGTATGATGGCGCATACATAAAACTCACATGCAACATCGAATTGAAGGATACGTTTTCCGTTCCAACAAACTCACTCGTAACAATTGATTTGAATGGATACACGGTCTATTACGTCAGCAATAAAGCGGATAACATCGGAGTTAAGGAGTCATCTGCCTTGATTATGCAGAATGGAACTTGGTCCGGAACTATCGATACAGATAACTACGATTCCGGCACCATTGTCCTAAATAACCTCAAACAGGTTTTGCCTGAAGGCGAAGACGATCTTAATAAAGAAGGAAATGACTGCAACGCTAAAGGCGTCGTATTCTGTGGCAACACAAAGATGTGGATCGTCAACAACTGCGAAATCCACAGAATCGCAACGGAACAAGGAGCTATTAACCCTGGCGCCGACTCTCTCAACCCTTGGGCTTCCGGACACAAAGATCCGACAATCGCAGAAGAGAACGTAGCATTAAAGTGCCCTTACAATTTCGAGAACTCTGCTCCAGCATTGGTTGGATCTGGAGTCACTTGGGAGGTTTATCCAACTGTATCGGAAGCCTTTGCCAAGACTCAAATAGGCGGCGATGTCTACAAGAATGTTATTCTTTTGAAAGATGCTACCCTTGATAACTCTGCCGATCTTAATGTCGGAGGCAAGATTTTTGACTTGTCAGGTCATACTCTAAACACCAATGAACTAGATTTATCTTTATCTCATGATGAAGGAACAAACATCGTAAGAAACGGATGTATCAATGGCGATTTTTCTTCAACAGTAGGAACGGGCGAAATCGAATTGAAAGACATCGACTTAACAGGAACGCTTCACAACAGCGCCCATCCGGTAACCGTGAGTGGCGGACATTACTCAACAATCGAAACAACAACCGGTAACGTCACTTTAAAGACTGGATTCTTCTCTGGTGACTACATAAGTTCAAAATTCACAATGGCTAGCGGTTACTATGTTAACCAGCCAGCTAATAATCAGGTTTATTTAGGATCGGAGCCAGCATCTTGCGAAATTGCTGAAAAAGGGGTCACGTACAATTACCAAATCGTTGAGACGCAGCCTAACATGGAAAACGATTACACTGTTGCGCTCAACGCTGATAGTTTTAATGCAACTTTTAAATGGTATAGAAATATTACTCGAATTTACCAAGTGGATTCATCTTACGTAGTATATGCTGAAGCAGGAACATTTAATAAAGATGGCACCATTTCGCAAGTCAGTGAAGATGGAGAGAATGGATTCTTTATTGAACTTGATGGTGAAAAACTAGGTGGCGCCACAGCGATAACATTTAAAACGACAGCAAATGCCACAACTATATATGAAGATTACGGAACCGTTGAATCGTTGGGCAACAATAGATATAAATACACATTCGGAGATTTAGAATGCCCTGTGTTTGCTGCTTTTACGGACGATGTGAAGGCTCCTATCTATGATATTGAGTACGAAGTAGCGGGTGTCGTACAACTCGACGCCGAGACAGGTCCAAGAATCCAATCGGTTATTAGCAACGATTATGGTGAATACTCCTGTGAAACCTATTTGGATGGAGAATTGATTAAAACATCGAACACGATAAAAACAACTGCAGTGAAATTCAATTGTGCTGCAGATGGTGCAACAGGTGAGGATCCTGCGGCAATCTATCAGTTGCCTGGCAGAACAATTACTTTACCAGCCAACCCATACACAAAATCTTGCTTTAAATTCGATGGTTGGCGCTACAACGGTCAAAAAATAGAAGGTGATACTTTCACCGCTCTCTCTACTGACGCTCAAATAAGCGCATTCTTCGTTCAGGGAGAACACCCAATTTCAGATACTTGGTCATATGATGAATATCTTCACTGGCGCGCTGCAACATGTGAGCACACAGACGTAATGAGTAATTTAGGTGTCCATCAATGGAATGCAGGCGAAGTCACCGTTCAGCCAACGGAACAGTCTAAAGGAAAGATGACATACACATGCACAGTCTGTGGTGCCACAAAAGATGAGACATTGGATGTCCTCACACACGAAAAAGGACAGCATCATGACGCTCACGAACCAACATGTACGGTAGAGGGCAACGTCGAGTACTGGGACTGCAAGAACTGCTCCAGCAAGCTCGATGCCGATGGCAACGTTCTTGAAACAACAAGTGTCCCTGCAACTGGACACAACATTGGTGGCGACTATGAACACGACCCTGAAAGCCATTGGCAGACCTGTCAAAACGAAGGATGCACAGTAACAGGCGTTCATAATACACACACTTGGGACACAGGCGTTGTCACAAAGCAGCCAACTGAAGAGGCTACCGGCGTTAAGACATTCACCTGCACAGTCTGCGGTGAGACAAAGACACAGCCAATCGCTAAACTCACACACGAGAAGGGCGAACACCACAACGCAAATAATGCAACCTGCACAACAGAAGGTAATGTTGAATATTGGGACTGCAAGAACTGCTCAAGCAAACTTGATGCAGAAGGAAATGTGATCGAATCCGTAATAATTGAAAAGGTTGATCACCACTTTGGAGAAGACTTCGAACACAACGCTGATGGACACTGGCACGTTTGCACAAATGACGGATGCACAGCAGAAAGCGAACATCAGGGACACAATTGGATCTCTTCTATTACTACAGAACCAACAGAAGACGCTTATGGCGTCAGAACATACACATGCTTAACCTGTGGAGAGACAAAGACCGAACAGGTAGCAAAGCTAACCCATGAAAAGGGACAGCACCATGACGCAAATAACGCAACTTGCACAACCGACGGCAACGTTGAATATTGGGACTGCAAGAACTGCTCCAACAAACTCGATGCAGACGGAAAAGTGATCGAGAATGTTACAATCCCTGCAACAGGACACAATATCTCTGGCACTTACGAGCATGATGCCGAAGGACATTGGCAGACATGTCAAAACGACGGCTGTTCAGTTACAGGCGTCCACAACACGCACACTTGGGACTCAGGAGTTGTCACAACTGAGCCAACCGAGTCATCAAAGGGCGTTAAGACATTCACCTGCACAGTCTGCGGAGAGACAAAGACTCAGGAAATTGCTCAGCTCACACACGAAAAAGGCCAGCACCACGATGCTAAGGCTGCAACATGCACAACCGATGGAAACGTCGAGTATTGGGACTGCAAGAACTGTGGTGGCAAACTCGATGCTAGCGGCAACGTCATCACAAACGTCGTTGTCCCAGCAACAGGACATGACTACTCTGGCGACTATGAGCACGATGCAAACGGTCACTGGAAGACATGCACACACGCTGGATGCACTGAGAAGTCATCTGAGGGCGCTCACGAGTGGAATTCGGGAGTTGTCACAACTGAACCAACCGAAACCTCAAAAGGTGTTAAGACCTATACATGTTCAACATGTGGCGCTACAAAGACAGAAGAAATCGCTGCATTAACACATGAAAAAGGAACTCACCACGAAGGAGTTGAGGCAACCTGCACAGAAAACGGAACGGTTGAATATTGGGAATGCTGCAACTGCGGTGAGAAATTAGACGCAGAAGGCAACCCAATCGAGACAATCTCAATTCCAGCAACAGGCCACAACGTCATAAAACATGACGGAGTTAACCCAACAACTGGAGAAGCAGGAAGCAAAGAGTACTATGAGTGCACATGCTGCAATGAGTACTTCGAAGATGCTGAATGCAAGGTGAAGATTGGCAACATCACAGAGTGGAAGCAGGAGAATGGCGG
>DCHU01000034.1:0-3322 GCA_002314915.1 Caryophanales bacterium UBA1744 | reverse complement strand
TACTTCTTCGGATATAGAGAAGGCCGCTTAGACGATAAGTCAATCAGAGTTATCTATAAGTTGTTACCTCGCGGTGAGAAAAACCTCGCTAAGCCAAACGCAAACAACAAAAACTAAATAGTCAGGCCCATTCCTAGTGAGTGGGCTTTTCTTGTGTCTCGGGATATAATGGACGAGATGGAAAAGGCTGAGGCAAGAAAACTATACAAAGAGATTAGAAAAGCAGTGGACAACAAAGAATCCAAATCTTTAATAATCGTTTCAAAGGTCCTTGAGTTGGTTAAAGACAAGAACTGCATCGGTATCTACTACCCTATCAAAGATGAGGTTGATACCAAACCGCTTATCGAGTCGCTCTTATCGCAAAACAAGAAAGTGGCGTTACCGGTCACTTCTGAAGACGGAATGGAATTCTATGCAATCGAATCGCTGAATGACCTCAAAAACGGCGAAATCTATGATTATTTGAAGGAACCGGACCCTCTGAAGACCCAAAAAGTGAGTCCAAATGACATTGATGTGATGATTTGTCCTGGACTGGCCTTTGATAAGTCTGGCCATCGTATGGGTTATGGCGGCGGCTATTACGACAGATATCTTAAGGATTTGCCTTGTTATAAGGTTGGGCTTTGTTTCTCGGAGCTCCTTCTAGAAGATATTCCATTCTGTGAGCATGACGTGATGATGGACCTTGTTGTTACCGACTGAGCCTAATGCGGATTCTTCAATTTTCAAATAATCGCCTTAAAATGACACGATTGCTTAGCAATTAATCACAACGTACTTGATTTTAGTTTTTCTTATGGTACATTAACCTAAATTTTGTACCTTAAGTGAAGAGTGTTTTATGTATTGCACAAAATGCGGTTTCGTAACTAGAGGCATTGAAGAGAAGTGCCCATACTGTGGCACGAACTTTGTCCCAGAGAAGAAAATTGACCACAAACTGATGTTTTTAGGCTGGCTTGAAGTCTCGCCTAGACAGTTGGTTAAACTTGTTTGTTTCAATCTTATTTTCGCGGCAGTCGTCGTCGATTTGATTTTAAACTTTGGGTTTGATGTGACGCATCTTCACTTCACGCCATGGATGTTCTTTGGCGTATGCTCATTCCTCTTCTTGTTCAACGGTTTAATCTTCAGAAACAGGAAACCAAAAGTGTATTTCCTCAACTCTTTGGGATTCATATTCACGTTCCTCGCAACCCTCATATTGTCATACCAGAATGCGACCTTATACGGCCATGACCTCTTGTTCTGGAGCTTTGGATGCATTCTTCCAATATACGTTCTCGTTGTTTATCTGTGCTCAACGATATACTTCATCGTCAAGAGAAAATACAACATTTGGTCGACATTCTTCTACCTCATCATATTGTTTCTAATCTCTACGACTTTATTCGTGTTTACTTTAGTAAATTTATTCGGAATTAAGGACAGCACATTCGCTTCAGTTATCAACTACGTGAGCTTTGTCGCTTCCCTCATCTCGATTATAAACGGATTCATCTTGTCATATCTCCAGATCAAATCCAAGATGCTATAGGAGTGTTATGAAGATAGGTCTTGTATTAGGTGGAGGCTTCGCTCGTGGAGCGGCCCAACTAGGTTTCTTAAAAGGCATGTTTGAGGCCGGATTCGACAGATCCGAAATCACTTTGATGTCCGGCTCATCAATCGGTGGAATAAACGCTTTAGGCGTCTCTTTGGGCAAGGTCGACAAACTCGAAGAACTCTATAGAACTCTTGATATCGTATCCATCGGCTACCTCAAGAAAATGCTTAAGAATCACTTTGTCAAAGACCTTCTCGATGAGATATATACCGATGAGGAAAAACTCCAGATTCCTATGTATATCACCGGAACCTGCATGAGCACGGTTTCAACGCATTATTTCTATTGCGGACTTGATTCAGAAAAAGAGGAGTTGGATAAGAAACTCAACATAACTGTCACATTCCCTTTTGTTAATGGTGTGGTCAGGAGAGAATTCAATAAGTGGTACCTTGACGGAGGCGGCACAGACAACATCCCTGTCTATCCGTTTAAGTACAACGAGATGGACCTCGTACTCATCCTCCATTGCTATCCAAAATACGTTCCACCTCATTTCATGGTGTATTCAAACACGGTGGTCATCGATGTCGATATCGCCGCTAGATGCTCAAACGGCATCTCAACATATTCTTTCGATAAAAAGAACTTGAACGAAATGATTGATATTGGCTATGAATATGGCAAGGAATTCTACAATAAAGTCCTTTGCGATAGAGACCTCAAAGCCATCAAAGAAAGAGGCCAACAATTCATTCGTGAAGAAGCGGATATCAGAAAGAAAAAGAGAGTCCCTCTCAATGCCGCAGTCATCTTCAACAAGGTTCAAAGCTCAAGAAAATTCGAATAATATAAGCCCCATAAAGGGGCTTTTTCTTTACGATTTATCAAGATTATTTACTAATAATACGATAATTGTCATTTTTTGATTTCGCATAATAGTCCATCATTTTGCCATTAAACTCACTCATAAGGAGGAGACACTATGAAAAAGAGAACTTTAATGTTGTGCGTTTTATCAACGATGTTCATCACCGCATGCGGCGGAGGTGGCAACACCGGTGGGGGAAACGAATCTAAGCCAGAAGAAAAGGCTGTCATGGAACTCAAAGCTCCAGAAGATACAACTCAGTTAACCGAGAACTGCAAAGCATATGTTGATGCGATGAGAGCTCAGGAAGAGGATAACGGCGAAGAGAACAAATACATGCTCGATGGAAACATGTTCCATCCAACAGACGAAGTCAGAATCGACGCTAAGAATGATGATGGCACATGGGTGTATCGTGACCAGGTCGACTACACCGACGAAGAAAAGAGAATCGAGCAGCAGTCCCAGAAATCCGATAAGAGCAAAGGCGTTCCACTTGAATTCTCATGTTTAGACGGATTTGAAGCAGAATCTTATAAGATTCAGGTCTCTACAGATAATTCATTCCCAGCTGAAGACACAATCGAAGTGTCGGCAACTCCAGACACCGAAGTTCGCGTTAAGAACCTATTCCAGTCAACAACCTATTATTGGAGAGTCGTTGCTGGAAACACAATCTCAAAGACAGCGGAATTCGAAACAGGCGACTACCCAAGATGGATTGATGGCGCAGATATGTTCAACATCCGTGACGCAGGCGGATATATGACATCTAGCGGTCAGAGAGTTAAGCAGGGCCTCATCTATAGAGGCGGAGAAATCACGACCAAGGCATTCGGCGGAGATGGCGGCATGTCATCAACCAAACACCAGTTCACCGGAACAGATGAAGCAAAAGA
>DCHU01000043.1:4106-4228 GCA_002314915.1 Caryophanales bacterium UBA1744 | reverse complement strand
TAGATGACATCAATGAACACATCGCCTTTGCTAAAGAACATGAAGATGAATTTGCAAAACTTGTATCAACGAAAAGCCAATCTGAATCGGCCTCATCTCTTAAAGCTTTGAATAAAAGAACT
>DCHU01000043.1:0-3899 GCA_002314915.1 Caryophanales bacterium UBA1744 | reverse complement strand
ACAGACCATTTCCTTGAGGTTGTCAAAACCTATCCGAATTAAAAGAACTTACTCATGAGATAGTTAGAGAACTAATTGAAAAGGTTGTAATCCATAAAACCGAAAGAATGAACGGCAAGAAAACAGTTATAATTGATATCTACTGCAATGGTTTAGGAAAAATTGACCTGCCAATAGGAAAAGCGTAGCTACTTGCAGAACTTAATCTGTTTGTAACTACGCAATTTTTATAGCCTGATATTATCCCTATCGGGTGTGATAGTTCCCTAAGGCGTCTTTTTTATTTTGATGTGTGATGTGCTTTGATGTAGGAAGCTGCCTGCTCTGTTACATCGATGCCAACCTTCTTAAGAATACCAAGTTCAGTATCTGTGAGAATGCATGATGCGTGAGCCTGCGCGCCCTTAAGGCTTGGGATCTTCTTTAAGGCTGCCGCTGCAAGAGGGTTGTGGTTGGACTGAATTGCTAAAGCAATTAAGACCTCTGAATCGTTCATTCTCTTTGATGAGTAGATAAGGTTCTTCTTAACATCCTTAACAGAGGCGACAACACTTGGAGCGATGAGGTCCATTGAATCATCAATCTTTGCGAGTGACTTGAGTGCATTGATTAATGCCGCTGCTGATGCTGTAAGAACATCCGATCTCTTACCGACAACAATCTTTCCGTTTGTTAACTGGATGGCAACTGTGTGCGTTTGTTTCTTAACGTGAGCGTCCATGCATGCCTTAACGCATTTTCTGTCCTCTGGAGTCGCTCCGACTTGGTTCATGAGGAATTCCGCTTTGGCGACTGCTTTATCGTCGTATTTGCCTAAATAGCGGGATTTTAAGGCATTGTAGTATCTTCTAACGATTTCTTCTTTAGAAGCCTGGCATGCTGCCTCGTCATTTACGATTGCGAATCCAGCCATATTAACGCCCATGTCTGTTGGTGAGTAATATGGGGTTGAGCCATAGATGTTTGTGAAGATGCTCTTCAAGAGAGGGAACGCTTCAACATCTCTGTTGTAGTTGACTGTGAGCTTGCCATATTTCTCTAAGTGATATGGGTCAATCATGTTGACATCGTCCAAATCTAAGGTAGCAGCCTCATATGCGAGGTTGACTGGATGCTTGAGAGGGATAGACCAAATTGGGAATGTTTCATATTTAGCATAACCCGCTTTGATGCCTCTTTTTTCCGAGTTATAGATCTGTGATAAGCAGGTTGCCAACTTACCTGAACCAGGTCCTGGAGCGGTGACGACAACCAATGGTTTTGTTGTTTCAACAAACTCATTCTTTCCAAGCCCTTCATCACTGAGGATAAGAGGGATGTTCTGTGGGTAGCCTGCAATCTTATAGTGTTTGTATGTGTTTACTCCCTGGTTAGCAAGTTTAGCCATGAACTCTCTAACGGTTGAGGTGTCTTCAAACATTGAAAGGACAACGGAGTTAACTGGAAGTCCGCAAGAGTTATAGATTTCGATTAAACGTTCTACTTCTGCCTGATATGAGAGTCCTGTATCGCCTCTAACTTTGTTAGCGTTGATGTCTCTGGTATTAACAACGATGATGACTTCTGCATCATCCTTGAGGGAAAGTAAAAGCTGAAGTTTCGCGTCTGGTTCAAATCCAGGTAAGACTCTTGAAGCATGGTAGTCGTCAAACAACTTGCCACCGAACTCAACATAGAGTTTTGAGTCATACATGTTGATTCTCTTCAAGATTTCTTCTTTCTGAATCTTGAGATACTTTTTGGTATCGAACGCTTTCTTCTTGGCCATAGTAAAATCCCCGTTGATTGTATTTTTCATTGAGCGAGAGCTATCCCGCCCTGCCTAGTACATTAGTGTACAATAAATCGCCAATCGCCTAAAAATGAAAAAAATGATAATCGATATGAAATCGCTTAATTGCCAACAAACAGCGTTAATTTCAACAAAATAGGTCCATTTTATTGCTATATAGGCATTCACCAACAAAAAACCCACCATTCGTCTATACTAATATCGTCATAAACAAGGAGAATACATATATGGCAAATCGTTTCATGTTAAACGAGACTTCTTACCACGGACATGGCGCTATCGCTAACATCGTCCCTGAATTACAAGCAAGAGGTTTCAAGAATGTTTTAGTCTGCACAGACGCAAGCTTAATCAAGTTCGGAGTCGCTTCAAAAGTCACGACATTACTTGATGAGGCAGGTATCGCTTATAGCGTTTACTCAGATATCAAGCCAAACCCAACAATCGAAAACGTTGTTAATGGTGTTGCAGCAGCTAAGGCATGCAATGCAGATTGTATCGTCGCTATCGGCGGAGGTTCTTCAATGGATACCTCAAAGGCAATCGGCATCATCATCACAAACCCAGAATTTGCAGACGTGAGATCACTTGAAGGCGTCGCTCCAACAAAGAAGCCATGCTTACCAATCATCGCAGTTGCAACAACTGCAGGTACTGCAGCTGAGGTCACAATCAACTACGTCATTACCGATGTTGAGAAGAAGAGAAAATTCGTTTGTGTTGACCCACATGATATGCCAATCGTTGCAGTCGTCGACCCAGATATGATGGCATCAATGCCAAAGGGATTAACCGCTGCAACAGGTATGGACGCATTAACCCACGCAATCGAAGGCTACATCACACGTGGTGCTTGGGAAATGTCAGACATGTTCCACTTAAAGGCTATCGAAATCATCGGTAGATCCTTAAGAAAAGCCGTTGAGAATGATCCAGACGGACGTGAAGGAATGGCTCTTGGCCAGTACATCGCAGGCATGGGCTTCTCAAACGTTGGCTTAGGCATCGACCACTCAATGGCACACACATTATCCGCATACTATGATGTCCCACACGGTGTCGCATGCGCTATGCTCCTTCCAATCGCAATGGAATACAACAAAGAAGTCTCAGGCGAGAAATATAGAGAAATCGCTAGAGTCATGGGTGTTAAGGGAGTTGACGCAATGTCTCAGGAAGAATACCGCGCCGCTGCAATCGCTGCAGTCAAACAGTTGTCTGTTGATGTCGGTATCCCAACCAAGTGCGAAGCAATCAAGGAAGAAGACCTTGAGAGCTTAACAAGAGACGCTCTTGCAGATGCTTGCTGCCCAGGAAACCCAAGAACAGCAACTAGAGAAGACGTTCTCGCAATGTTCAGACAGTTAATGTAACAATTCTTAACAACTAAGCGTCCATCACTGGGCGCTTTTTTGTTATCATTGATTTATGGCAAAAGTAAAAATCACAGCGGTTGCAAAAGCAATCCACCAAGACCTCATCGATAAATACGAGAATCCAATACAGCACGCCTGCGACATACAAGTGGGACAGGTGTTCTACTCAATGAATGGGGAGTGTCCAGCAGGACTTTGTCCTGAGGCATGGAACTCCATGGCACATTTCGTGATTGAGCTCGCAAATGGTGGAGGCAACTTCTACGACGGATGGATGAAGAATCCTAAGTCGGCGATGATCAGCTGCAACGACGGATTTAGACCGGTCAGCTTCCTCATCGAGGTAGAAGAATAAAATCAGTCAAAAACACGATTTCCGTAGATATGCATTTTTAAAGTGTTAATATATTGCCAGGCTATGAAGGAAACCCAGTAGCAAACACACCATCTTGTTGAGAGAAAACCCGGTTGGTGAAAGGGTCAAAAGACGTGTTTGTGAATTACATTCTGGAGCTGCTTATGCCGGGGCCGCCCGATACAGCGGATGTCTAATCACCATAGGTTAGATACTAAGGAGTTAGGTGCGAACTTAACTTAAATTGAGGTGGTAACACGAGAAATTCGTCCTCTAAATCAGGGGACGTTTTATTTTGCCCCAGAAGGAGAACACACATGGGTGTTTATGAAGAGTTACAAGAGCGTGGATTAATCGCTCAGGTCACAGATGAGGC
>DCHU01000062.1:25940-28208 GCA_002314915.1 Caryophanales bacterium UBA1744 | reverse complement strand
AATGTCTTCTTCTGGCATTGCTTGGGCTCCAAGATGATTTGTCTTGAACCTTGGATTAATATTCCTGATTACGACAATGATGCCCGTGAGTTCAGCGATAAAGAGACCACAATCAACCTCAAACCGGGAGAGAATAAGGTCTTCACTCGCGTAATCTCATACAAATAACTATCACTAACATTATTCGGAGTTTTATCATTAAAAACATGAAAAAGCATTTGAAGAAAAACCTTATAATCTTTGCGATATTCGCAGTCGCATACTTTGTCTTTAACTACATTCCTCTTAAGATTTGGATCGAGAACGAATTCGTTTTCCTCGGAATCAAGATTGGTTTCTATGCAACCCTATCGGGCTTGCTTATCTGGCTAAAACACAAGTTCCATATTGAAATCGATGTTCCTGAAAAACAGATATCCATTTTATGGTTGATACCTCTCTTGGTAATCTGCTTTGCACACCCTTTATACGCCTTGTTGTTTAACCAACATACGGTGGAAGAAATTGAAGTGGGTGTACTCGTATTCGATGCGGCCACAGACATATTTGTTTCAATTGTGGAAGACATCGTGTTTGTCGACCTCTATATCTCTATCCTCATGGAGTTGTTTGACAAATTCCCACGCAAGAGAATTCTTTCAATCTTCATCGCTGCAGCCACATTTACAATCGCTCACAGCTACACATTTATCTATTACGAACTTGAAGAAGCCATTGTCATCTTAATCACTGTATTCTTCTTAATTGTCGAATGCGGATACGCTGCAATCTACTTCGATTCACCTATCATTCCAATCGTCTTGCATGCCTTATTCAATGAACTTAACTTTGTTATCTTTGAACAGTTATATCACGTTGAATCCAAGAGTTACCCATACTACACATTCGTCATAATCCTACTTGCCTTGACCTCATGCTATCTTGCGTCAATCTACAAGATGTCAACCCTCCAGAAATACAAGCCGGATTTCCACGAAGAAGAATTGGAATAACCATCAAAAGCGGTCTTAAATTGACCGTTTTTTTGTTTATATGTGCTCTGTTACAAAATGTCATTTTTTGTTACATGTAAACGCTTCCACTCTCGTATACGCGAATTTAATGAGTGAATTAGTTAAATAATTCTTGCAATGGAATAACTTTTTGTTATTACTAACCCATAAAAGATTTTTCAGGAAAGGAAAAGACTATGAAAAATAAGAAATTAGTTTTCGTCTTAGCAGCTACAATGCTTCTTGCAGCTTGCGGACCAAAACCAGGTGAAAGTAGCTCAGGCACTGATAAGCCAACATCAAGCGTAAAGTCTGATGGTGCTACATCATCTAATCACAAGCATTCCTATGGTGAGTGGACAACAACCAAGGAACCAACATGTACAGAAAAAGGCCAGAAGGAGAGAACCTGCGAATGCGGAGAGAAGCAGACACAGGACATCGCAACAGTCGACCACACCTACGGCGATTGGAAGGAGACAAAGGCTCCTACATGTGACGCTGATGGCGAGAAGGAGAGAGAGTGCTCAGTCTGCCACACAAAGGAGACAGCAGCAGTCCCGACAACAGGACACAACTGGGGACCAGAGACAACAGTTGAAGGCAGTGGTGAAAAAGTTGGATACAGAACAGCTAAGTGTTCCGTCGACAACAGCATCGAGATCGCAATCGCTGGTAAGTCTGGTAAGTTGGCATCAGGCTCTTCACTTAAGTCCGACAACGCATACCCAGATTCAATGAAGCTTGGCTCAAACGGCCATTCAATCTCTTACACATTCGACTTCAATAGAACAGGCACAGGTAAAGTTTACTTCTACGGTGCAATGGACTATTGGTCAGACAACTCTGAGAGAGGATTCTACTCAGGCAAGAACAACAACAACGAGACACCAAACTTCACACTTAACATGAACGGTCAGGATGTCGATATCTCAAGCAAGAAGGATATCCCATACTCATCCATGTATAAGAACGGTGAATCAGCGGAACACTCAGGATACACAAACAACGAATTAATCGAGGTTGGTGAAATCTCAGTTACAGCAGGAACAAACGTCCTCACATTCACAAGAAACGAGTCATACAACATCCTGGTCCAGGACTTCGTTATCGTCCTTGAACAGTATGGCGATGAAGTCGACATCACTCCAGAACCAGACTCATGGTTAAAGCTCGAAGCAGACAATGGCATCGATACAGAATGGTCAGACATCTACGTTCAGAAAGCATCAGGAAACTTCTACTTTGTTGAGCAGGATGACCTCTATGATGCTAA
>DCHU01000062.1:0-25785 GCA_002314915.1 Caryophanales bacterium UBA1744 | reverse complement strand
GAAGCTACTTTAACAGCAGCTGGCGAACAGAAAGTTGAAATCACATCAGTCAAAGATCCTGATACTTTCTATACATTCACAGCAGACGCACACGTCACAGCATGGGTCGCATCATTCTCCGGCGGGGACGTTGACGAATATGCAGTCTTCAATTACAGCAACCCAATGACCGGTGAGCCAATGGCAAACAAGGATTCAGTTGAGTTCGTCTACGCTGATAATATTTCATTCATGCTTTCTGCAATCGTCGAAGAAGGCTATGAAATCGACTACATCAAGATCGATGGACAGTCAGCAGATGTTGGAGACGCAGGAGATGGCATCTTTGGCATCTATACCGAAGTTACTTCCGAGGGAAGCCACACAGTTGAAATCAAGACAAAAGAAATGCCAAAACCAGACTCATCATTAGTTTTAGACTTCGATGAGCACGTTTCAGAAGATACATACATCTGTCTCGATCACTTCAACTTCTTCTCATCAGGTGTTGGCTACTCAGCACAGTGGTTCTATGAAGAAGGCGAAATCATGTATATCGATCCAGTCTTCGAGGATGGATATGTCCTTGATGAAATCACAGTCGATGGTGTTAAGGTTACATCCGAATACGATGAAGAAAACGAAGGCTATCCAGTTGTGATTGCAAATGCTGGACAGCACACAGTCAAGATCACATCAAAAGAAGACACCGATTCAACAGTCTCAATCACAGCAGATGAGCACGTCGCAATGTTCATCGGAACAATCGACAACGATGATGGCGATTATGGCATCATGTTAGATAACGAAAATACATCAAAAGCATTCAAATATGCTGATGACCAGACTTGGATGATCCAGGCTGTTGCAGCAGAAGGCTACTTAATCGACACCATCAAGGTAAACGGCGAGGCAGTTGATTTCGTATCAGAAGACACAGGCGAATATGTCGTCTCATGCGCTATGGGAATGCTCGACAGCGAAGGCGTCTACGAAATCGAGATCACAACCAAGCAGGCACCAGACACCAAGATCACAGTCAACTACACCGACGAAGTTGCAATGTTCCAGGTAATGGCTTCAACAGACGAAGACGACTTGGCAATCTTCGGATACGGTACAGGAGAAGGCGAATCAGCTACATCCGGCGAGTTCATCTTTGAAGAAGGAACAAATTGGATGATCCAGGCTGTTGCAGAAGAGGGATACCTCATCTCAGCTATTAAGATTAACGGTGCTCCAGTCGAATTCGAAACAGAAGACACAGGCGGTATGATCGTCGCTTGCGCAATGGGCACAATCGATGCAGCGGGCAATTACGTAATTTCAATTGAGACTGAACAAGCACCAGACACCAAGGTTGCATTCTCAGGAGATGACAACGTCACCGCGTTCTCAGCTGAAATCTGTGACGCAGAGGATGATACACTCGGATTGATCAACTGGGGAACAGGTGAAGGCGCAGTCGCAGTCGATTCCAGCTTCATCTATTCAGAAGGTACATACCTCCAGGCTCTTGTCGCGGTCGCTGATGGTTATACAGTCGACGAAATCACCGTCAACGGCGAGGCAGTAGAGTTTATGGAAGACGAAGGACAATTCGTATTCGAATATGAACTTGATGACAAAGGCGACTACACCGTCGTGATCAAGACAAAGCAGGCAAGCCCATTCACAGAAAGTGAATCAGGTGAAGGCGAAGTCGAAGAGTGGTAATCGGAGGATAAAACAATGAAGAACAATAAACTTTTAACTTTATCAATCGCAGCCCTTTTAGGCTTCGGAACAGTTGGTTCATTAGGAATCACATTATCAGCAAAGAAAACTGCGGTTGCATCTAACTCAACATTAGCTACAACTCCAGTTGAAGACGCAGACGGACAGAAGATCGCATTCCCTAACCACGTTAGACGTGAAGGCGATCCAGTTCGCTCAGCAATCCACACCGATCTCGGTGTTAGAAAAGTTGAAGCAGGCGAGGGCAAGAAGAACATCCAGTTCATCGCTGCTCTCTCAGGTTACGCAGACCTCTCTTCAGCAAAGTGGACAAGAACAGTAACCGCAAAGGATGGAACAGTCCTCAAGGCTGCTCAGGAAATCGCAGTTGCTAACGTTTACACAACATTAGCGGCTCCGGAGGAAGTTACATGGGACACTCCAGTATCTTTCGAGAATGCATACTACATGATCTATACGCTCAAGAACGTACCAGAGTCAGCGTGGAATGCATCAATTAATGTCGCATTAACCGCCACATATACAGATGGAGAAGTCGCAACAGCTAACAAGGCTGCAGAAATCGTCCATGAACACAGCTCAGATGGCAAATACTCAGTCGTCACAGTTGATGAAGAAGGCGCATATGTTGCAACACGCTGCGTCCAGGATGGAGAAGCGCTCGAAGGTATGTACGTCGGAGCTCCAGCTGGAGCACTTAATGTCGCAGCAGAGGACATCCTCGACGGCGTCGAAGGCTTCTTCTCTGTTACAAACGAATCAGCAAAACCTTGGGATTACGATCCAGAAAAAGACGCAATCACCTCAGGTAACGCTGGTGTCAACTCATCAAGCTCAACGATCACAATCACAGCTACAACTGACATCACAATTAAGTTCACAACAAGTGTTAGCTCAGAATCAAATTACGACTACTTATCCAACTCATTTGGATCAGCAGGCACTCACCAGTACATCGCTGGTGCTAACCAGTCTTCAAATAGCTACTATAGTTCAAAAGCTTCTGGATATAATGGCATAACGCAGACTGTTGACCATGAAATCTTCTTAAGCGCTGGTGCCAACATGAACTGGTCATTCACAAAAGATAGCTCAGGCGCAAATGGCGATGATATGGCTTGGATTTCAAACTTCCAGGTATTAGCTGATTCAATCTCTGTCTCAGCAGATGACTTAAGCGCTGTCACATTCGACACACAGGGCGGTTCAGATATCGATCCTGTCGTTCTCTACACAGGAAAGACAGTCGCAGCTCCAGCAGCAAACCCAACTAGAGACGGATACGTCTTTGACGGATGGTTCACTGATAAAGCATGCCTCACAGAGTTCGACTTCACCGCTGCTATTGCAGAGGACACAGTTGCTTATGCTAAGTGGATTGTTGCAAAGACAGTCACAGTCAACGCTAACAATGGAACTCCAGCAACAGAAGTTACAGTCGGCGAAGGCAAGACATACGACGCAGGAAAGCCAGAGAAAGAAGGCTACAAGTTCTGCGGATGGTACACAGATGAAGCTTGCTCAGATGGCAACGAATTCACTTCTGAAACAATCGTCTCGGCAGACGTTGCAATCTATGCTAAGTGGGAAGAGGCTCCAGTATATGCTGGCTTCACATACTACGGTATGGAATTCTACGGCTTAAGCAGCAGCGCTTCATATGTTGAGAAATTCTCAATCGATTATGATAGCTTAATCTCCGGTAAATACACTGGTGAAGTCAGATCATATGATGAGACAACAGGCTACATCACATGGGGTCCAGCTAGCGGTACTACAGAGTACGGACCAATGATCTATAAAGAAGGAATCATCTGCGCTCCTTACTACCACACATCAAAGACCCTCACAACAAGCGGCGATATGATGCTCATGTCCCGTTACAATTCATCAACATTCAAGGGCAAGTCTTACTCATTCAAGGGTGCTTCAACAACCGAATACATCAATAAGATCTTCACAACAATGAACGCTGATGGCGAGACACAGCTCAACTTCCTCTACGAAGGACAGCTCTTCACAAAGGTCAGCCTCGCAAGCTTAAGCGGAACACCTGATGAAGAAACCCTCTCACTCTCAAGCTTAAAGGACGTCGAAATCCTCTCCTCAACAGGCACAAGAATCGCTGCATACGGCTATAACGCAACAGCAAAGGGATTCGTCCCGGTTGATGCAAAATATGGCGCATACACTGGTACACTTGGTAACTTAGTCGTCAACGGTGCTGGTACAGCAACGATCACAACAGGTACTGAGGAAGTCGTTACAACAACATACTCATACGTTGAACTCGACTCAGGAATCCGTCTCACATCCGGAACAACTGTCTATGACGTTACGTTCGATGGAACAACATACACAGCAGTCGCTCCAACAACAACAATCACTTATAACACAAACGGTGGTGATGCTCTCGAAGATGGTGTCTTCACAACATCACTTGCAGTTGGCGAACTCCCAACTCCAACACGTACAGGTTATATCTTCAAGGGTTGGTATCTCGAAGAAACCTTCGATACAGAAGTCACAGCAAGTTACATTGCTGATGGAAACGTCACACTCTATGCAAAGTGGGCGGAAGCAGCAACATTGAACTTCGAAACAAACGGTGGCACAGTCATCGAGGCTGTCGAAGTCGTTACAGGTGACCCAATCACAGCTCCAACTGAACCAACTAAGGAAGGTTATCGTTTTGACGGTTGGTTCTCTGACTCAACATGCGAGACTGCATTCGACTTCGCAGCAGGTGTCACAACAACCACAACAATCTATGCAAAGTGGGTTGCAACAGTTACAGTTACTCTCCACAACCCAACTGGACCATCTACAGAATCAACAACGGTTTCTGTCGATGCTGGCTCAACATATGAAGCTGTAACTCCATCAATCCCTGGATATACAGGATTCGCTGGATGGTACACAGACGCTGAATGCACAGTTGCTTATGAAGCAGGCGCAGTCGATGCAAACCTTGACCTCTACGCAAAGTGGACAGGCAAGTATACAAATGATGCAGCAAACTATGTTGATTCTATCCTCGGTGATGCAGCGTCATACATCGGATGGGGCAACACAGCCGCATGGTCCGCAACATATTCTTGGGACTACAATGCCGAAGAGAACACATTAACTCCAAACAATAAAGGAATTAACAGCTCTTATGCATCATTCTCAATCACATTCGCTAAGGCTGGAACATTCTCATTCCATTGGGCAGCTTCTTCAGAATCTGGTTATGATGGCTTATCCATCAGACACAAAACAAGTGCATCTCATACTACTTGGCTTGAGGATGTCACCGTTAAGACTGCATCAGGCAAAGCTACCGGAGACTACACAATCGATGTAAAAGAAGGCGAAGTCCTCGCATTCTATTACTACAAAGACAGTAGCTCAGCTGGTAACAGTGATATTGTTACAATTTCCAACATTGCATGGGTTGAACCAGTCGAGGCTCCAGTTTATGCGGGGTCTTGGACCGATGGCACCAACACACTCATCCTCAACGATGACGGTGCTACTGGAACAGTCAATGGCGAAGCATTTGCTTATGCATATGATGAAGATGAAGGCGAGTATGTAGTTGCAGAGGGCGATTATGCAGGAAGCTTCTTTGTCTACTACCCAGCTGATGGAGAAACACCAGAGGGTGTCATGGCTATGTTCAAGAAGTCTAGCGAAGAAACGCCTGTTATCTATACAACAGAGTCCTACCTCGCGCGTCCAACAACAAGTGCTGGCGATGATACACCAACTGCTACACCACAGTACGTCGGCTATTCATACTCCGGAAAAGTAGGTACAGCTGATGTCACAGTAGAATTCATCGATGGATCAAATTTAAAATACAACAACATCGCATGTGAATACACAATCGAGTCCGGTGGTGATGTACAGTTCTATGTTGGTGATATATTCTTGGTCAGATTAACCTACAAGTCAAACGATTCATTTGAAGTGTGGTTATTTGATTACGATATGTCTGAAGAAAGAACGGGCACATTGAGCGCATTGAACTAAACCAAAGATTTAGCTCTAGCTTCGGCTAGGGCTTTTTCTTTTGATTGGTTAGCAAATACTCATCAAGCGGTACGAATTGGCTAAAACAGCCTCTTTTACTAGTAAACGTATAAAAAACGGCCCAATTAGGACCGTCTTTCGAGTTATTCTGCTTCTACGAAATTATCTGGGTCGAATAAGTCGCCATCGAACTCTTGGTATTCGCCTTGGGTGTATGTTGCCTCGGTTGTGCTGACTGAGTAATTGACCTTTTGTCTAGTTCCACCGAATAAGTCGCTTTCAACAATGTGCTTTGAACTTACGATCACTCCGTTCTCGACTGTGAATGTAACTTCGTGAGATATCTTCTGCTGAAGGTACCCATCCTGATATGCGGTTAGGGAGTACTTATATGATGTATCCCCGTTTTCATTGATGGATTCTGGGAGTTCATAATCCCCAAGGATTGAATCTTCATCTTTGAAACTTGCTAGATAAACAAGGTTTGAAATCTCTTTGTAGGAGAAGTTGATTGATAGGTTGTCCTCAATTGTGTCCTCTTTATAAGGGATTGATTCCTTTGAGTCTACATCTGACGCTGACTTGTAGTCTGTTAAGAGATAGAACTTCTCGCCATCGTGGTACGTCTGAGTGACATAGCTTGATTCATTACCTTCAACTTCATAGATGCCTTCTCTGACAGTGATACCATCCTTCTTATTTAATAAGAAACGCTCGATTGTAAACGTGTCGGAGGCATTCATGGTGAAATAGTCGCTTCCATCCGTTAGGTAATTGTATTCAGTCGAAACCGATACATTTGCAACATTTGGATGATCTGTGAGTTTTTGAAGCGACGCGATGAATACGTCGATTTCCTCAATGCCGGTCTCAATTGGAGCGATTGACTCGCTTGATGTTTTATTTGTTCCGGCACAGCCGAAGAGTAGTGCAGCGGAGGATAGTAAGATAAGTTTAAAGTTTAATCGCATAAGTGTATGTACCGCCATTTTTGCCAGTAACCACAATTGTGTCTAATTCTGTTCCGATGACACCTTTTGTGAACCACCCATAGTCTGCGCCACTTGGATAATCTTTCCAATCGGACGCTGTGAAGTCGACACCATCAAGTTTCCAAGTGAATGTATCGGTATAGATAGCGCCGCTTGAAGCGATGACCTGTTTCATGGTTCCAGTTCCATCTTTTGCAAATGTGACAGTATTTGTGTGCTGGAGGGTTTCGAAATGGATGTATTTAAGTTCCCAAGTGTTGTTGATTAATACGCTCGCCAAGTCTACTGCGGTATTGTCAGCAACTGTGATTGTGATTGTCTCATAAACTGTTGGCTCCTCAACTGAGGTAACAATGATTGTGTATGTGCCTGCTTTCTGAGGATTTATAGTCAGTTTGTTGCTCTCGCTCAAGGAGTATGACAAACCTTCAGAATCGCTGCAGTTGATTGTGACAGACTGATTGACATTAGCCATTACTGACTGTGAGTAAACATTAATGTCCATCGTATACTCTTTTCCAACCTGGAATTCAGACAATGAGACAGGTTCTCCATTTGACCACGCGGTTCCGATGTAGACACGTGTTGGCTTTAATGTATCGGAGATTCTAACGTCGACTGTACCGAGAATATTCTTAAAAACACCGGTAGATTCATCCATTCCGAAATATGCATATGTTAATGTTGTTTCACCTCCACCTACAATTTCAAAGTAAGGGTTGCTTGAGGTGGCTCCACCGACTTTGACTGCTGATTTGTTTGTCGAATCAAGTGGAGTAATTGTGTATTTGGTAACTCCCATCGCGGTTGCAGGTGAGTATTCAACTGGCTCAATGAAGAGGAAGTTGTTCGAAGGAGAGATCATGTTCAAATCTTCGAATTCATCCCCTTTGTAGTCGACAACTTTGACTTTGTCAATCTTGTGGAGATAGTAGTCGAAGACATCTGGAACATCTGTTGGAGCAGCATCTTCTCTTGTTTCGTATTTAACAGTAACTTCTGTTAATGTGGTGGAAAGATATCTGTCCGATGGATTCATCTTTGACACGTCATCGTCAGAAATGAAGGACTTATAGCTCAAGACTCTATCCTTTTTGCTATTCATGACGACTTCGAGACTATATTTGTATGTTCTTGTGTCATTCAAGTCACCATCAAGCTGGTATTCAGCTGAAACTGTATAGGTGTATAAGTCATTCTCGAATTCCTCGTGAACACGATTGACTCCTAGCTGTTCAACATAAATGTTGGAATAGAAGTTGGCGTCAAAGAAATTGATGATTTCATCCGTTGCCTTTAAGGTTAAAGACCATTTCGCTTCAGTGACATTTAAATATAAAGATTCGTCAACGTCATCTCCCGCATTGTTTGTGACAAAGATTCTGGATGATGAATCCTGGAATTTTGTCTTAACGAATGTGTCGTTCTTGTAATCTTTGACGGTGTAGAGCATCTCATCATCGTACACGACTCCCGCATCCTCAACTTTTGTCACTTTGATTGCGCGTCTATCGATAAAGCTATCGGTAATGGTATTTCCTGTTGATGAACCTTTTTCAACGACAGTTCCTGTCGCGTATGAAGACAAATCATTGAAGACGGTTAAATCGTATTCAACGGTGTCAGTGATTGAACCGGCAACATCTATGGATTTAAACGTTCCGCCAGATGATGACTTCGCTTCCGTGTATGCGGCGTTTGTTATGATCTTGGCAAACTCATTGAAAGAGATGCCGTCAAGTGGCGCCTCGCTAGAAGACTCAACACTAGCCTCTGATGAATCGCCTTTGCTTTCGATTGAGAGAACGGAAGGCTCGCTAGTCTCGCTTGTCTTGTTATTTGTTGAAGAAGACGATGCGTCGTTCTTTGTTCCACATGCAGCTAACACTAAGGCTGCGGATAATATAATTAGGTACTTTGATTTAACCATAAATCAGACCTCCAAATTCTTGACCATTCTAGTACAAGAAATATAAAAGTAAACATTATTCGTTTTCTTGTAAGGGACAAACCTCATATATAATATGGGCATATGTGTTTCTGGAAGAGAAAAAAGAAAGAACAACTTATAACCAAATTTGAAATAGGGGATATGGTTGGTTTTCCTTATCGAGATGATCGTGTATTTGGCTTTGTTTACAAAATCTATCAGAAAGACGGAAAGACTTATTACGACATCCAAGTGGCTGGACAGTGTCCTTATCTCCAAAGAGGGGTAGAGGAATCAATCATATACCTCAAACAAAAAGCGCATCACGAGTAGTGGTGCGTTTTCTATATTTCGTTATCGAACAACTCTCCCTCGATTCTATAGAGGTCATTGATGCTGATCGTATCTCTATTTGGAAGTATGAGAAGCTTATTAACCTCATCGACGGATTGGATTGCTGTTTCTATTGTCTTATAGGTTCCTCCATCCTTTTTCTCATCCTTTTCGAAATAAGTTATTAAGAATGTCGGTTTGTCTTTGATGGTTGCTTTGATCGCTCCCAGTCTTTTGTTCAGAACCTGTTTATCTTCTGGACCAAGCGTTTTCTTCTCGGATGTGATTCTGGCAGTCTCAATTATTGCTGCGTCATATCCGGTGAGCGCAGCGAAAGGAAGGAACTGTGCCGCCCTGTCATTTAGGGACATGTGTTTCCTTGATTTTGACTGATGGTGAACTTTGTCAATGATATCGTCGTATTGATGTGTCATTTACGATGTCCTCCAATCTGATTATTGCGTTCTATCTTGGTTGCGCCTTCGCTTAGATCAGAACCTTTAAGAACGGCATTCTTTCCATATCTTTTCTGAATAGCAATAAGTGCTTGCTGCAAATCTTTTTCTTCTTTTAATTCTTCATCCAACGACTCATTCTTTTCCTGGATTTCATCAAAGTTACCAAATAAGTCTAGTTGCTCAAAATTCTCATCCTGGACCTTATCTTCCGTAATGACATTTAATGCGGCAATATTAATTCTCCTAACCAATAGTTTTTTATCGACGATCGAATCGAATTCTTTGAGTACTGCATCGATCGTTATTTTGGTTGAAGAGGTGTGGTGATCAAACTTGATATTGCCTCTTGCAGACTTTGGAACAACCTTCCCATATCTATCGTATTCTAACGGGCCATTATAACCAGTATCTTTTGTTAATGACTCTTTATCGTAGGAAACATATATAACCATTTGGTTATAAACCAACTGATTATCTACTAATTTCAATACGAGTCCATCAACCATTTCCCTTAAGACTAACCTGGCTTTTTCATACTGGTAAGGACATGATAGAACTTGGCCTTCTCCAACTGAGTTATTTAATGATCTGTAACCCTTGATATCTTTAATGGAAACAGGTTCCCATCCCCATGCGTGATCGATTATCAGTTCAGCGTTAATTCCGAATACCTTATACAGCGAATCTTCGTTTTCGATAGAGCGTCTTGCAACATCACCCATCGTGTACATGCCATTGTCATTGAGTCTCTTTTCGAGTCCTCTTCCGATTCTCCAAAAAGATGTGAGAGGTTTATGGTCCCATAATAAACGACGGTATTTCATCTCATCAAGTTCAGCGATTCTTACACCATCTTTATCTGCAGGAATGTGCTTAGCGACGATATCCATTGCGACTTTTGCGAGATACATATTCGTACCGATTCCGCCTGTTGCGGTGATGCCTGTTTCCTTAAGAACTGAACGTATCATTTTCATTGTCAATTCATGAGGAGTTAACTTGTACGTATTCAGATATGGAGTCAAATCGATAAAAACCTCATCGATTGAGTAAACGTGAATGTCTTCTGGCGATACATATTGAAGATAAACAGAATATATCTTGGAACTGACTTCGATGTATTTGGCCATCTGAGGAACGGCGATTACGAAATCTAACTCAAGGTTTGGGTTATTCTTTAATTCGATGTCGTTTGATGACTTACCGATGAATTTGTGGCCTGGTGCTCTAAGAAGTCTTTCCTGATTGACCTCTTTGATTCTTTGTTTTGCCTCAAAGAGTCGACATCTACCGGGTAAACCGTATTGTTTTAGAGTAGGGGATACCGCTAAACAAATAGTCTTATCGGTGCGTTCTTCATCAGCGACAACCAAGTTCGTGGTTAAAGGGTCTAGACCTCTTTGGAAACACTCCACTGAGGCATAGAAAGACTTTAAATCTATCGCTGCATACCACTTGTTACCCATAGGCAAATTATAGGCTGAAAAACACCATTTCAAAAGATGATTAAGGGTTCTTTAAAAGAAAGTTTTTATCTACCGTAAAGAATGATATTAGATATCATCGCACAATATTTTTACCTAGAATTTTAGGCAAAAACTATTCACTTTTATTATTTATATAATAATCTATAATTTGAATCATGATTGGTAACTTTTTTGAATTAGTATCCGACAAGTTTTTCCATCCCTTGTCGAATAAAAACAAAGTTCTAAACTACAGGCTTCTCGCCATCATCAATGAGCAAATGGGTGGAGAACTCGGTCAGTGGCCACGAGACAATGTTCTCGAATGGATCGTTGATTACATCTCCAACTGCCCAATCGACTTCTATGATGATGAGACTGACGTCGACGAAGGAAAAGATTATAGAAGAATCGCTTCTAACAAACTTCGTTATTTCGTCAACTGCGGTTGGCTCGTAGATGAGAACGACACACGTACCTTAAAGGTCACGTACCAGATGGACGCCGCTGCAATCGCTTTATTAAAGGCGATGCAAGATGTTGTGGACGAGGATTCCTCTCCAAGCGAATACACGAGCTATGTGTACAACATTTACAACTCCTTATATAACTTCAAGTTTGATCACGCTCTTGAAATGGTTGAGTCCATGTACTCCCATTCCCGTGACCTCACTGCAAGATTGAGAGGATTGAACGTTTCTATTAAGAAATATCTCCAGAAGTTAGTGAACAACCCTAACCTCTCACCAAAAGAGATTCTCGACCAGTTCCTTATCGAATATCAGGATAAGGTCATTTTGAAAGCGTTCAACAACCTCCGTATCAAGGATAACCCTGCTAAGTATCAGAACTACATCATCAACAAGATTGATAACCTCATGTTAGAGGACAATCTCAACAAGATGATTGATGACTACATCGAGAAGAAGAGAGATGGCATCAAATCTCCATCCAACCTCGCTGAGGCAAAAGAGTTCTTCATCTCAAGACTCCTCTACATCGATGAGCAGTTCAAATACATCGAAGACAATATCGAACTTCTCTATAAGAGAAATACGTCTTATGCAGAAGCTGCTAACTCAAGAATCCGCTTCTTGCTTAATGAAGAAGTCGATATCGAAGGCACAATCGTCTCAACCCTCAGAAACATCGCTAATAGCAACGGTGATGCAATCGATGGTTATGGCGCATTCGACATCTTCGAGTTAGGAAGACTCACAGAGAACTCCTTATATAACCAGAGAGCGAGATCAAGAAAGCCTTCATCCATCGTTGATGATGCCTCGAACATCGTCGTTGATGAAGAAGTGCTTAAGGAAGCTAGATCAAGACTCAAGAACGAAGCATCCTACTCACATCGCTCTATCAGCGCATACATCCTTAACCAGCTCGGCACACGAGACAAGATGGAGGCTAAGGATATGAACATCAAAGGCTTCGACGACCTCGTCAAGATGTTCCTCGCATGCTTATACAGCCAATCAAGAACCGTCGCATACAAGATTAAATTCACCGGTGACGTATTCACCTGGGACAGCGGTGAGAAGAAGTACGGAATGTCTAACTTCATCGCAGAAAGGAAGAAATAATGAGCAATATCACTAGAAGTGCAGCATGTCAGAGATTCGCCGCAATCTACATGACACTCAACGAAACAAAGAAAACGGCATTCGCTCGCTTAGTCGGAAAACTCTTAACCGAGAACTTCGTCTATGGACAGATCCAGGAAGACAGAAACGACTACTATGCAATCCTTGAGAACAAAGAGGCTATCGGAGACTATCTCCTCATGGCAGGCTTTGAACTCCAGCACAAAGATACTCAGAAGATCTTCTATCTCGAGAGCGAAACAGAGAGAAATAGAGTAAAGCTTAAAAAGCTTGAGACAGTCTTGCTCCTCATCTTAAGACTCGAGTACTACAAGAAGTCAAAAGCAATCGACGCCAACACAAATATCAGCGTGGACTCATATGACGTCATCACCGAGCTCCAGAACACAGGCATCTTAAAAGATAAGATCGTCAAAACCGAGCTCATCGACGCATTCAAGACATTGAAGAGAAACAAACTCATCAATTTTGACGTCAACCAGGGCGAAATCAGCAACATCATTGAAATCTATCCGACCGTTGCCCTCATCGTCACCACAGACGACATTAACGCCCTCAACGCAAGAATTGAATCATTCACACTAAAGGAGAACGACGATGAAACTGACGAAGATTAAACTCGTTAACTGGCATCTCTTTAGAAACGAGACCATCAACGTAAATGGCAACTTCCTCATCACAGGCGAAAACGGATGCGGTAAGTCAACTTTAATGGACGCTGTCTACTACGTCTTATCAGGCGGCGACGAATCATGCTTCAACAACGCAGCTAATGCAGAGGCAAAGCGTAGTGTCACAACATACGTACGCGGACGTGTTGGTAACGAAGGCGAAGGCAAAGAGTTCTTAAGAAACGACAACGACATCATCTCTCACTTAGCACTCGAATTTAACGACGGTGTCACAGGCAAGAACAATGTTCTCGGCTGCGTCATCGAAATCGTTGACTTCGGCAAGCCAAGAGTGAAGTTCTACACAGTCCAGAACCACTCAATCACAGATGACGATATCCTCGATGGCAACAACATCAGAGACTTCAAAGCGCTTGAGGTTTGCTTCAAAGAGAAAGGATACGATTGGGCTAAGCTCGAAGACTCTATTTACAGAAGAAAGAAGATGATCTCATCCGACGTCTTAAAGCTTGAGTCAGGCGACAGATACTCAGAACTCCTTAGAAAAGCTATGGCGTTCCGTCCAATCTACGAAGTCTCATCATTCGTTAACGACTTCCTTCTCAAAGAGAACAACATCGAAATCACTACCCTCATGGATGAAATCCGTCAGTATCGTGAAATCAACAATGAGCTCTTAAAAGAAGAAGAGAAGGCTAAACTCCTTGAAACATTCGTTCCAAAAGGCGAGAAGTACCAGAACAACATCAACTCAATCTCATACTATCGCGCATTAAACGAGATGGTTGAGATCAAGAAGGCAGAAAGAGACGTCGCTAAGTTCGACGCTGAAATCTCCAAGATCGACGACAAGATCAACAACTCAGACGCCGACATCCAGGCAACAGAGGATAAGCTCAGATTCCTCCAGAACCAGAAGAAGGAACTCGAGGCAGACGACACATATAATTCCTTAAAAGATAAGAAGGAAAGACTCGAATTCCTCATCAGAGAAGAGACAAAAGCACACGATGTCATCTCAAACATCAACCTCTTCATAGAACGTGAAAACCAGATAATTTCCCAGTACGGAATGAAGTTTAACTTCCAGGCTGATATCGAACGTGGCAACTATGCTTTATATAAAGACCACCTCCGTGCATATCAGACCGAAATCGAGAGATATAAGGAAAACAACAACCAGGTCATCGCTCAGAAGATGAACGCCCTCGAAGAAAAGAGAAGAGAGATCAACGCTAAAAAGACCGAACTCGCAACTCTTGATAGAGGACAGAACACATACTCACCTCAGGTCATCAGACTCCTCTCAGCGGTTAGAAACGGCTTAAGAGACAAATACGGCAAAGACATCGAAGTCAAGCCATTATGCGAATACCTCGACATCAACGATGTCAGATGGACAAACGCAATTGAAGGATACCTCAACACCCAGAGATTCGACTTAGTCGTCGATCCTCTCTACTTCGATGATGCAGCAGCAATCTACGAAGACATCAAAGCAGAGCAGAAGATCTATGGCATCGGTATCATCCATTCAAAGAATGAAGTGCCAGAAGCAGAAGCAGGAACTCTCTACTCCAAGATCGATGTCACAAACCCATATGCAGCATATGCAGCATGGATGATCCTCGGACGCGTACACTGCGCAGAAGATATCCGCGACTTAAAGAACTATGACCTCGCAATCACCAAGACTTGCATGGTCTATAGAAATAGAACGGTCAGAAACATCAACCCAGAAGTCTATAAGTTCCCATACTTAGGAAACGACTCATTCTCAGCAAGAAGAGAAATCCTCGCTGACCAGATCGCTTACCTCAATTCCTTCAAAGAGGAGATGGAAGAGCAGATTGACAACATCAGACGCTCCAACCAATTCCTTGGTACAACCCACGTCGCAAAACTCTTAGAGTACGATAACGTCTGGGAGAGAGCGGGAAGAATCGCAAAAGACATCCTCGACCTCGAAGACGACATCAAGCTCACCGAGAAAGAGAATGACTTATTCGCCCTCCAGGATGAAATCAAGTCCGTCACAAAGCAGATCCAGGATGTTAATGTCCTCTTAAGAAACAAGAAAGAAGAGAACAAGAAACTTGTCATGGAAAAGGGCTCTAAAGCAACCCACAGAGATTACTCACTCCAGTCCAAAGACAACCACGAAGTCAGTTTCAAAACCATCACCAAGACATTTGATGAGGTCGACTTCGAAGAGTTCACCAAGAGATACCAGAACAAGAACGGCTACGATGTCGACGCTATCTTGAACGATTTCAAGAAGGCAAGCAGCTTCAACAACAACGTCCGTATCGAAGTTGAGAAGGGCATGAGAGAATACGTCAACAAGTACTCACTCGGACTCTCTCCAACAATCGAGAACATCAACGACTTCATCATCGAGTTCTACAAGATCAAGAACAGAAACCTCGTTGACTACAAGGAAAAAGCAGAAGTGGCATTCCAGAGATGCAAAGAAGGCTTCGAAGCAGACTTCATCTCCAAACTTCACGGCAGAATCGATGAGGCCAAGGAAGTCATCAAGAACATCAACAAGACACTCAAAGCCCACCCATTCGGCTATGAGGATGAAATCTATGAGTTCACCTTTGGTGCATCAGAAGATGATGAGATGAAGGAATACTACAAGATCATCACCTCCGGCAAAGACATGGAAGCAAAAGACCTCTTCACCGAAGTCCTCAGCGAGAAAGAGCTCGCAGTCATGCGCAAACTCTTCGATAGAATCGTCGAGGAAATGGATGGCTCAGCATCTGAGAAGAAACTTGATAAGTACCTCGACTACAGAAACTACATGAAGTACGACATCAAGATCACCGATAGAAACGACAACGTCCAGTTCTTCTCCAAGACCAACAGAGGCGTTTCAGGCGGTGAAGGCCAGACACCATTCTACGTCGTTGTCGCTGCATGCTTCGACCAGCTCATGTCCAGATCAAACGGAGTCTCCGCTTGCCCAGTCATGTTCGATGAAGCGTTCAACAACATGGACGAAAGCCGTATCAACGCTCTCATGAGCTTCTACAAAGACTTGAACATCCAGTTATCAATCGTCGTTCCATCAAACCGTATGGCAACACTCGCTCCATTCATGGACGAAGTCGTCGGCTTGATCAAGGTCAACAACACAATCCACATCGGATATCTTGGCTAAAACAATAGGGTAGCATTGCTACCCTTTTTCTTTTGTCGTTGAAACCAATAATCATGAATTGCATATTTAAGCCAAAAAGTATGCAACTCGTCTTTATATAAATATTTATAAAGTCCAAAAACCATAATTGGCGGAACCGAGTTCTTGCTAAAAGAAATCATTTATTAAGGAGTGGGGCGACCCATTCCTTTTTGCACCTCTAATACTCATAAAGTGCAAATATTGCATTTTCTAATTGATTTATGGTGCAAATACCCTAGAATTTAAGCATGGAAAACAAATTGAGAACAATTAGGACCAAAGCCCATCTTACCCAAAGCGAAGCCGCAAATCTTTTGGGTATCTCTCTCCGCTCATACAAGTCTTATGAGCTCGAGGAAGGGAAAATGAATGGCTTTAGATATGATTGCCTAATTATGAAACTTAACCAGCTCACTCTTGTCGATGAGGAACATGGAGTCTTAAGACTCGATGACATTAATAAAGTGGTCTCAGAAGTTCTAAAGGAGTACAAAGACGTTAAGTTCTGTTATTTATTCGGATCGTACGCAAAGGGATATGCAACCGAAAAAAGCGATGTTGATCTTTTGATTTCATCAGGCGTTAAGGGAATGGCGTTCTATGGCCTTGTTGAGAACCTGAGAAACAAACTCGGGAAACAAGTTGACCTGTTGGACATTAATCAGTTAAAAGACAATGTACTGCTAATAGAGGAGGTACTAAAAGACGGGATAAAGATTTTTGAACAATAAAAAAGACGATAGTTACTATGCTAGTAAGATAAAAGATGACTGCGATTTTATCATTAGAGAAACGGAAGGCATTTCTTTTGAAGAATTCTCAAAAGATGAGCTCCTCCAATCCGCTTTGATGTTCAAGGTGATTCAAATATCGGAAAATGGCAAAAAACTATCAGACGAGTATCGAAAGCGATGTGACAAAATCTATTGGCCTGAGGTGTTCGGTCTACGCAATAGGATAGTACACGAATATGGCAATACAGATTTACAAGTCGTCTACGAGTCGATGGTGTTCGATATTCCAAAACTTCGACAGAATTTAGAGTGACAACCTCCAAGCAGTGTGTTGTTTTTGCAAAAGGCGTTTACCGGCGCTTTTTTGCTTTAAGGACAAATAGAAATTAACAAATAATTTAAATCTGTGCACATTTTCCTTAAGGATTGCACAAAAAAACGCCGTAGTACGGCGCTTGATATTTATATTAAATTGTCAGCCAATTATAAGTAGCAGACGTCGAAAGCTAAATCTTTGACAGGCTTGTCGAAAGTCTTGATGTGTCTTGCAACTCTCTGGCATTCCTCAAATGACTTGAAGATTTCTGGCTCATTGTTTGAGCAGATTCCGACGTTGGATTCATTGACTTTGACGTAGCAGGACTGTCCGTCCTCTAAAATGGCTAAGATTGCGTAATGTTTCATGGCTTTAATTGTAAAAAGCAAATTCCGATTTTCTATCAAAGTGTCGCAAACGGTCATTTTTGAGGCGTAAAATGCAATCGTCTTGTGTTGTAATAGCAAATTCCTAACAAAACATCCTTTTTGTGTAATTCTTTTGTTACGAACGTTATTTAGGCGCTCTTTAATCGCTATAAAAGAATGATGTATACTTATCGCATGACACAGTTAGAAGACATTGAGATCTACGAGATCAGAGAAGAAAACTCCAAACACAAATACGAATGCGCAGAAGGCAAATTCGAGAATGATGAAGGAGAAGTGGTTTATATCACCTACAACTTCTCGAACGACGAAGAGTTCATCGTCTGCAAAAAATCTTTAATGAACGACATCAAAGACGTCACAAAGAGTGACATCCTTGAACACTACGAGGAAATCGAAGAAGCTGAAAAGTCACCTTGGCTAGAAGGCTTAGAAGCAGTCCTCAAAGCATACGAAGAAGAATAAGATGAAGAAGGGTTGGAAGATAACCTTAATCACTGCATCGGTGGTCATCGGTACCGCTCTTTTGACGCTTTCCTGCATGATACTCCCACACAAAGGACTCGCAGGAACCATCGCCGACAATATGAGGATATCAACCCAAACATACTCTAAAGAGACCTACACCGGCACAACATACAAAGACATCCAGTATTCAGATATTTCAGAATCCGACACATTAGACCTATACATCCCTAAGGATATCGATAACCCAAAACTCATGGTCTTAATACATGGAGGTGGATTTGCCTATAACGACTCCACTTCGAGACAAAGCCGTTTCATGTATGAGTATTTCAGAAACGACTATGCCGTCGCCTCGATTAACTATCGATTATCGGGCGAAGCAAAATTCCCTGCGGCAGTGGAAGACGTTAAAGCGGCCCTCCGTTATCTAGCATTCAACGCCCGTGCATATGGATATGACGCAGAAGACTTAATCTTGTGGGGTGAATCCGCTGGAGGCTACTTAGCCACCATGGCGGCATTCTCTCCATACGACGAATACTCCACAGTCCCATTCACGGGAGAAAGAGAGATAAGCAGCATCATCCCTCAATATGATGTGGGCACGCTTGTTGATTTCTATGGCATCCTCGATTTCAGCGTTGTACCGGAACAATATAAGGAACTAGACATCCCTAACTGGCTCACCACTCTAGTCGGAAACAATCTAGAGAAGGAATCCGCCAAATCTATAGCGGTACAGTTCTTTGGAGAGAAAATAAGTGAGATGACAATAGATAAGTTATCCGAGATCAATCCGCTGTCTAGAATCGACCAAAATCGCACATACGACATAAACGCGTATATCACACACGGGGCATCTGACATCACAGTACCATATCTACAAAGCAAAACCCTATATGACACAATAAAGCCTCAGACCACAGGCAATGTCGTCTATAACCTCCAATCCCATTACAAACACGCGGATGACAGGTTCTATAGCAAAGACAGTCTCAAAGCCCTAAAAGAGTTCTTGCAGCAATAAACGGTTCTATCAAATGAGCCGTTTTTATTTATAAAAGAATGATAACCTACAAACACGTTTCAAAATGTAGGTTACACACATATTGAAATGTAGGTTACCTTGTTGTATATTGTGGCCATGGAAAACTATTCATCCCTCAAAAGAAAACTAAGATCCCTGCCAAAAGGATACATTTCCGAAAAGACGATCAAAGGAAAAATCAGGCATTATCTTCAGTACAGAGATGGTTCAAAGGTCGTTAGTAAATATGTTAAAGACAACGAACTTGAATCTTTGATGTCTTTGCTTGAGGAAAGAAAAACGATAGAGAGGAAACTCAAAGATATTGAGTCTTCTCTTCTTAGCCTCAGACCTCTTGGAGAGAATTCCATCTCGCTTACGGGAGATGTTATGACGGGTGATGAGGTGGTCGCCTCTTTTGAAAACGGCATATTGACCTTCATAAACAAAACAAAAGCGCCTTCTATGATAGTAAGAACATCATCCTTGGCTAATTGGCTTAAGAAAAGAGCGATAGATGATCATCGCACGAATTCAAGGCTATTAAGGAAAGCCCTAAGGATTAAAGAGAATGACGATATAAGCAAGGTGCTTCATGTCCATGCTGCAACAATAACCGATAACTATTGGTTCAGGCCTAAAAACAGCAGACTTAAGTACAATGACATAATCTTCAGAGAAGACAGTTTTAGCGAGACTGCCCTAAACGGTGAGATTATCGACGTTCCGCAAAATGGATACCAAACTCCAGAGTTATCGAACATAGGCAGTTACGAGAAATGCTGGAAACTCATTGATGGCGAATGGTGGATGATAAAGAAAGGAAACAAAAAGGAACTTTTCGCAGAATTGTTCGCCAGCAAGCTTGCCTCAAGACTCGGAATACCAACGGCTGAATATGAGCTATTCAATGGGAACGTCAGAACCAAGAATTTTGCCAAAGAGTTTAATCACGAAACCATCAGTGCATTCGCCGGTGATGACGATGCCTACGAAAATGTGTTCAACGCCATCAAAGCGATAAATCCATCGTTCCTCCATGACTACATAACCCTGATGTGGTTCGATGCTTTGGTCGACAACGTTGACAGACATAATGAAAACCTCGGTATCCTGAGAGATAGGGCCAGTGGTGCAATAGTGTCCATAGCCCCTAACTACGACAACAACCTTGCTCTATACTCCCTCAAAGAAGGAATGGACAATAAACCAATTGGTCTGGTCAAAACGTTCATTGAGTTCATTAAAAATAACAAAGAAGCGAATGACGTGTACCAATCACTCAACAAGAGAGAAGTGACTGTAACATTGATTGAATCAATCCTAAAAGAAATAGAACCGGAATACCGCCTGCATGGCGTCACTGATTTTGTCATGAGCAGATACGGTTTGCTTAAAGAATTGGACAAATAACCTACAAACACGTTTCAAAATGTAGGTTACCCAAATTAAAGGTCGGTCACCCGGCCTTTTATTGTTTATGCGCTTGGAAGCATCTCCTTGACGTAGTTCTTATACTTCGATGGATCAATCTTCTTGTACTTGGTTCCTTCAATTGTGTTAGGAGGAGTCAAGTACGTAGAACGGATAACATACTCTTCAACCTTAGGTGTGGAGTATTCTAGCATCGCGTGAGTAACGACGCTCCAGAAAGCGGTAGAAGTTACATTGAGAATGCCGTCATCGTCATATGACCAATAACCTTCAGTTCTATAATGACCTCTAAACTTGCCATCGTCATCCTGTACGAACATCCACATCTCAAAGGAATGATTCGCGTTTACATAGTAAATAATCTCATTTTCTTCTTTCTTATATTGTCCAGCAGGATCAAATGCCAGATTGGTATCTTCAATTACAGGAATAGAGATATCTCCATTAATAAGCTTAGGCACAAAGTAGACGCCCGCTCCAACAACGCCAAGTCCTAACAATACAACGATAGGCACAATGATCGCCGCCTTCTTAACAGGCTTCTTTTCTTTAACCGGCTTAACTCCCACAACAGGTGTATCCTCAACTGGTTCTGATATAGGTTCCTCAGCCTGAACAACAGGCTCCGGCTCAACTACAGGAGTGTCTACAACTGGTTCTGTTATAGGCTCTGGTGCCGGTGCTATCTCTTCAACAACAGGCTCAGGTTCTACTGGAGGAATAACAACAATCTCTTCTTTAGAAAGGATGTTTTTGATTGCTCTTTGCTTCGCGCCGCAACTAGGGCAGAACTGGACTCCATCCTCAAGTTTAATGCCACATATATTACAGAATTTCATAACGCCACCTTATGCGAACATTACCGCACCCATGATGATGAATATTACTGAGAGTGCCGCCAACACAACATTCATCCACAAAACGAGTTTCTTCCATTTCTTGGTAAATGCAAGAATCGCTAAGACACCGCACATTATTGCGCACAATCCACAGAATCCAAAGCCACTTCCCATCGCACCCCAGTTAACGGATCTACCATCAACTGAGAAAGTGATGCACATCATTCCGATCATGAACAGGACGAAACCTCCCATTGTTGGAATGAACTGATACTTAGGGACATCGAGTTTGAACTTTTGCTGTCCGTTTGCTGCAGTTGCCTCTTGCTTTGCCTCAGCTTTTGCAGTTGGAGCAGGGGATGTTGCCTTCTCAATCCTCTTGCCACATCCTGGACAGAATACATCTCCATCCTCTAAGACAGTACCGCATTCACAGACATTGGCCTGTTTAGCAGGAACAACAGCCTCAAGCTGATGTCCGCATTTAGCACAGGCGAAATGAATGCGTCTCTCTTCCTCGTGCATACCAAGCAAAAGAGTGTTGCCACAGTGAGGGCAGTGCTTCTCTACGTACTGCTTACCATCTTTATTAACTATTTTATCGTTCATGGTTAGAACCTCTCTTGCGTGCATTATACAAAGATGAAACTTATCAAGTGCTTTTCAAGTTATTTGGCCATTCCATATTTATTATATAAATAAGATGTGGCAAGAATTTGAAATGAACATATCTCCAGAATAATGAATTGCTGCATATAAACAGAGATTATCTGCACATAAAAACACAAAAAATAAGCAGTAAATGCTGAAGCAACATTGTTTAATGCATATAAAATTGTAAAATATATGCAGAAAGGATGTATGTTATATGCACAAATTCAATTATGAAGTCCTGAAAGAAAGAACAATCACTTCGACCTTGTTCTCCCTGTCCAATATAATCACCGATCTTAGGTGCAAAACAGAAGAGAAGCAGAAGACCAACTCCGCTCTATTCACAAGGCTTGAGTCTATGGCTATAAAAGAGTCCGTGAAAGGCAGTAACGCAATCGAAGGTTTATACACAACCGAGCAAAGAATCAAAGAGATTGTTGAATTTGACAGCGTACCGCTCACCCATGATGAAGAAGAAATTGCTGGTTACCATGATGCAATCAGATTCATCACAGACAACTATGAACATATTTCTTTCACCGAGGAAACAATAAAAAAGATACATGCACTTATCGTGGGAAGGCATGTCGGTTATCAAAAAGCAGGCAAGTACAAAGAAGAAGACAACATAATCGCCGAGAAACACCCTGATGGCACAATTAAAAGAGTCATTTTCAGCCCCGTTCGTTCCGATGAAACAGAACTTGCCATGAAAGAACTTGTTTTGGCTTATAACGTCGCTAAAGACGACTATTCCATCCCTCCGTTGCTTTTGATTCCTTGCGTTATCGTCGATTTCTTATCCATCCATCCGTTTAGCGATGGAAATGGAAGAGTATCAAGACTGTTAACTTTGTTATTGCTCTACAAAGCCGGTTACAAAATCGGAAAATACATTTCATTTGAAAACCAGATTAACGAGTACAAGAACAGTTATTATTCCGCGCTTGAAAGAAGCCAAAAGGATTGGCATATAAGCGACAATACTTACTATCCATTCATTGAGTTCACATTCCAGATTCTCTACCAATGCTACAAAGAGATTAATCGTAGATTCATAGTGACCAAGACAGGCAAGGATAAGAAAAAGGACAGGATTGAGTCCGTTGTCCTCGATAGTTTAGTGCCGATGTCTAAATCTGATATATCATATCTATTGCCGGATGTTTCGGTTACCACGATTGAATCGGTTTTATCCGCTCTGCTAAAACAAAACAAAATATATAAAATCGGTTTAGGCAGAGACACAAAATACATGAAAAAGTAAAGTGTTACTAGGGAGTATTAAAAATGTTTACACTGAATCATTTTATATGGCTTGCCATCTGTGCGGTCTTCATCGGAGCGATGCTATATTGCTCACTCAAATTCAAATGGAGTCTTAAAACCTGCACCTATGTCGTTGCAGGAATATCCCTTGCCTCAGAACTATGCAAGATATTCACCCACATCGATCCCGTTAACGGATCCGATTGGACAAGTGGTGGAGTAATCTCTGCTGGAGCATTGCCATTCCATCTCTGCTCAATCCTCATCTTTGTCTGGTTCATCGTTGCTTTAGTCAAACCAAGCAAAATCACTCAGTTCTTACTCAACTTTGCAACACCTGTCGCTATCATCGGCGGCATCCTTGCCTTATTCATCCCTACAAGCGGTGTCGATTTCTTAAAGCCATACGCTTATCAGTGTTTCGTCTACCACGCAGGAATCGTCTGGTACGCAATATACTTACTTGCAACAAAGCAGGTTAAGCTAACGCTAAAGGTGTACCTGACAGATTTAGCCACCCTCTTCGTCTTATGCATCCTAATGATTTGGGTCAATGGAGCGCTCCAAACATATAATACAAACTTCTTCTATGTTGTTAGACCTCCTATGAGTGGACTCCCATATCTCACACTTAAGTATGGCTGGTATGTATACTTCATTCATCTAGTCATTGCGGCAGTGGCCCTCTTCACCATCGTCGCGTTGCCTAACATGATTCAGGAATCATTAGAAAAGAAGAAAGCCGAATGAGATTATTGGAAAAGTTTCGTCCACTATTGAATTATTCGTCCAATATTCATTAAAACTGGACTTATTTATTGTGATTGTCTGAAATTGTCACGATATATCGCTTTCGTCCACTTTTGTATAAAATATGGACGATTAAATCTTTTGTGTGGCATTGAGGTGTGTAGAATATGAGAGAATTCGATTATGAAAAGTTAGCAAAAATCAAATGGGATTGTGAAATCATTAATCTTCTCGGCTGGTTGGGGGTATAAATATGAAGTCGAAGACTTTGTTTCTCCTATTTGCGATATCCTTTGTTTTACCGGGTTGTTCTTTGTTCGAGTGCTCCATTCATGATGATTTCGAACAATACAAAAAATTGACGATGGGAAATTGTGATTTCGAAACAGACGGGAAACGCTTTATTCTTCCGAGCGAGGATTTCATCGATAGGTTCGAGTTTGAGAACGCGAGGTATTATCATTTCGCAAGGCCGTTTTTAGAGACATCGGATGAATACACCTTTTCTTACTTGCACTTCGAATATAGCAAAGAAATCTACTTGGAGGCGAAGGGTTTTATGCTGAGCGAAGCCAAACCGTTCAATGACCATTACGAATATTACAACGACTTCGTGTTCTATGAAAATACGAAGGCCGTTGAAGCTGATTCGTACCCCGATGAACCCTTAAGCCAGTTCCCTTATTGGTTCTGGATGCTTGGGTATAACGATGATTCCAACTCGTTGCTGTTTTGTGGTTTCCACCGATTCCGTACAGAAACCAACGAAAATAGGACATGGGATGAAATTCTAGAGATAACCATACTGCTGACGCTGGATATATAAAAATAACCTCACCCTTGAGCTATTAACTCTTGGATGAGGTTTTTACTTTACCCTCGCTTTCAACACTCCCCACTGGGGCTCTTTATTTTATCTAGATGTAAATCCGTATTTGGCTTTGACCATTTTCTTGTTCTCGTACATCGCGTTATCCGCAATCTGTAGCGTCTCTTTAAAGGATGTACCATTATATTCAGCATATCCAAATGCTAAGGAGAATATGAGTTCAACGCCATCGAACTTATAAGTGGTGTACTCAAATGAATTTGCTATCTCTTTGACTAGTTCATCTCTCTTATTGTAGTCCTTGCCCTCAATAATGATGATGAATTCATCGCCACCGACATGGAATAAGGAACTTGTCTCAAATAGATCCGGTAAGTCATGCCCAGCCTTAACGACTAAGCTACATCCATATCTATGTCCGTATTTATCGTTCGTGGCCTTGAGGTTATTAACGTCAAGCATGACAACCATATACTCAGCCGTACCGTTCTCCGCTTTCTTATTGAGTTCATCAATCTTCTTTAGATATGCGGCCTCATTGCCGAGTCCTGTTAATGAATCTATGAGAGAACGTTTAATTATCATCTCTCTGTATCTTTCTTCCTGAATTCCGACATAGAAGTTCTTCATGGCCATGACAAGTGCCATAACGACAAAGACGACAACATTGATGATCGCACCTGATGTAGCGAAGTACTGTGCACCCGCTGGATTATGCAAGTCTGT
>DCHU01000037.1:7139-28917 GCA_002314915.1 Caryophanales bacterium UBA1744 | reverse complement strand
ATGCAGTGCGCCATAACGGTTGGGCATTCGCCACCGAAAAGACCATATCTATCATAGGTGTCAGAGTAGTTCTTTGAGTCTGGACACAGTGACTTAACCCATTCAATCTCATCTCTATTCTCGTTAAGGTGAGACTGCATTCCCAAGCCCTTCTCTTTAGCAAGTTTGCCGAGTTCACACATATAGTCATCTGTGACGCTTGGGGTGAATCTAGGAGTGATGATTGGCTTAACGTTCTTAAAGTTGCAGGCATCAATCCATTCTCTAGTGTCTTTCATGCCCTGCTCCACCGATTCTTCAATATAGAAGTCTGGAGCGTTTCTGTTCATGTTAAGTTTGCCAACATACGCGACGATTCCTGCCTCGTCGAGTTGTCTCATTAACTCAAGTGTTGCCTCATTGTGGATTGTGGCAAAGATAACCGCTCTAGTGGTTGTGGTGTTCTTGAGATCTTTAACAAAGTTGGAATAACCCTTCTTCGCGTATTCGATATCTCTATACTTGCCCTCTTCTGGGTATGTGTATTTCATGAGCCATTCAAGCAACTGAACATCCATCGCAGTTCCGCAATAAGAATACTGTGGAGCATGGAGATGCAAATCGCTCATTCCAGGGATGATTAAGGCATTTCCATAATCTTCCACATAAATATTAGCTAAATCGCTAGGAAGGGCTGAAAACACGCCTTTACATACACCATTATCGATAACTGCATAGCCAGTTCTTGTTCTAAACGACCCAATGACCGGGGAATCTACAAAAGTGCCCTTAACAGCAAAAAGATTTTTCTTATCCATATGGCACCTCCTGAATGTGAGAAGATTATATCATCTAACCCCATAAATAAAAGAGCACCCCTTAAGGGATGCCCTAACTCATTCAGTTTGTTCCGTACGTCTCCATATAAACGTCGTATATCACCGTTTTGGTGGCGTTTTCGCTGCCTGTTTGTAAATAAACGGATTTGATTTGCTCATATGTATCGATATAAAGGTTTGCAGGTTTTATATCTATAACATATGGGGACCATAAATCATAACGAGCGCCTATGCTGTTTGGATCTGAATAAACGTAGCGGTTCGTTTTATACGTCCATGAAATGTGGGACCAGTTCATTTTGTCAAAATACTTGAATGATGCCCTCCAGTTATCCACCTCATCCCAGCACGACCACTCTCCGATGATAATCGGAACGTCATAATTCATTAAATTTGTCATGGCTTTGTAGAAATCGATGATAAGCTTGTTCCCCTTCAATCCGGCGAAATTATATATGTGGTAAGAATAAGAGACGTTATCCCATCCGTAATGCATTGCATTCACACCATGAATTGGGAAAGTAAAACACTCCATGATAATCATGTGATTTGGGTCAATCGCTCTAACCTCTTTGTATAAAACATCGTAGAAATCAAAGTTTAGTTTCCCTGCATATTTATTTGGAGCACGCCTTGGCTCATTCAATAAGTCATAAGCCGCTACGGCTTTCCTGTCTTTGTATCTTTCGGACAACTTTTTCCAAACGTCTATTGTCGCTTGCTCATTCTTGTCATTGCCATACAGATCCCAGCTATCGTCTGCACCGGAATGGTTGTCATTGTTTTGAGAGCCGATCGCGCCATGATAATCGATAATTGCGTATAGACCGTATTTCTCGCACATGTCTACAGCCCAATCAAGCTTGTCGAAAGCGTTTGGTCTATATTCGTATCCATCGGTTGTTAAGTTGTAACAGGTGAATGGAATACGAACTGTATTCATGTTCATTTCTTTGATGTTTTTGAAATCCTCTTCCTGGATGAATGTGTCGATATAGAGTTTTTGAAGTTCATCTATTTGTTCATCGTTGAGGTTCGGGTTTGCCTTCATGGCTGCCAAGCCGCGTTTAGGGGTGTATTGTCCTGTCTCAAAACCCTCAACGGTGGAAGATGCCATCCACCACTCCTGATCAAACCAATCCCCAATGTTAAAACCCTTTAATTGAAGGATGTTGCCATTTTCGTCATAGATATTGCGGCCGTGTGCTTGGACGAATCCTGTTTCATCCGCTTTGCTTGGCCTATTTCTGTTCACCGGAGTTGCGACCAGAGCGCCATATAAAACAACCGGCGAAATAAGTAAAACCATCAAAATCGAAATTGCGATTGTAATCTTTTTAATTTTGTTTTTCATTTTTCTTAAGAAAAGGGGGTGGGATAAATCCCAACCCCTTATTGTACATTAATTTGATAAAAATCAAATACTGAACAGTATTTCACTAAAACGGGATTTAGGGCTGTTGTTTTAGATTATAATTCTGTTCCGTTGCCTGTGTAGTTGTAAGAGATTGTGCACTTGTCACTTGTTAAGAAATCGTTGCCGGTTTCGATTGTGACGTTCTTCCAATCTGCTTCGCTGCCTTTGTAGTAGACTGTGAGGCTTGCGAGATCATCGAGAGCTGAGAATGCATCGAGTCCGATTGTCTTAAGGCCTTTGCCAAGGACGACCTTCTCCATCTTTGTGTTCTTTCTAAGAGCTGCTTTTCCTAAAGAAGGAACTTCGTCGCCGAGGATGACTTTCTTGACGTTCCAGTTCTGTAATCCTCTGAATGCGATGTCTGTGATACCGTTGCTGACTGTGATTGAGTTGACTGTGACCTTGAAATCACCAGCGTCAGCATCGTCGCGGCATGCGCCTTCTCCGATAGCTGTGACTGGTAAACCTTTGTATGTGTTTCCGATGACGACATCAGCGGTTGTGCATGTTCCAAGGTTTGCGAATGTGTATGCTGTTCCCTCGTCGTTTAAGACATAGCTAAGGCCTTCGCTTCCTGCGACTTCCTTGTTCTCTTCTGCTGCTGGCTTGCCGCATGAGACCAAGAAGCCTGCAGACATAAGGATAGCAAATGCTGTTTTTGTTAAGTGGTTGAATGTTTTGTTCATTGTTTTTCTCCTTTAATTGTTAACGAATGAGCCCCAATCCTTCGTTTATTGTTAGTTTTCTGTGTCCGTTTTCTTTTTTAAGAAACAGAGCACGATGCTGATGAGTGTTCCAACGCCAAGGATGGAACCATATAGAACAACGAATGGGAATTGAGAAGCGTCTCCCCAGAAGTTGATTCCATAAACATAATCGACTATGTCGAGAATTGAACTCGACATGAAGAGTCCGAATTCAGCGGAGATAATGATGACCCCCGCCAACTCTATATAATCTCCGTATTTTTTATCCTCGAAGATGATTGCCAAGACCTCCGCTGCAAGTCCGAGAAGGACGCAGATCAAAGGCCAAATGTATTTGTGTTGCACAGGGATTCTCATGCCCATGTAGACGGATGGAATCACCAATAACACCGCAATTGCCACCTTGAGATAGAAGCTAACGGTTCTCCCTTTGAAGAAATTCATAACCTTATTCATCGTTAAGCCTCCTTTTTAACCTTTTTAATCAAGTCGTATTTCGTAACGATAAATAACGCTACAGCAGAGGCATAAACCAAGCCGATGCCTGCATCGACGCCAATGAGTGTCTTCTGCCACCACTTCATTCCTGAATCGATGACGGTGTTCTTCGTAAGACCGTTCATTGAACATCCATTAACAACCAAGTAATGGGTGTTCTTAACCGCTTCACGCAACTTTTGATGGATATATCCGTCTCCGGCTTTGATGGCCTTCTTACATCTGGATGATGAAACCTCTGAGAAGTCACAGCAGAAGATGTCTAATCCAGCAGTCAAACACTCGACGACGTTTCCGTATGTCGCGCTGTCGGCATCAGAGATTGTTGCGCCTTTGAAGCCCCACTCTTTGCGGAGAACGTTTGTTAACATGGCCTGACTCTGAGTACAGTATGTGCCACCCAGACGATTGAGCCCCGTCATCAAAGCAGATAGAGATGACTGTTTGACGGACATTTCGTACATTCTTAGAGCCGTTTCACGATAAGCCTGCTCATTGAAGAATGTGCATAAGCCGGTTCTTCCGTATTCCTGGTCGTTGCCAGCCATATGTTTCATAGCCGCGTGAACGCCGTGTTTATTCATGCCCTCGGTGATCTTTGCTCCAACGAATCCGCACATATTTCCGTCTTCTGAAATGTATTCGAAGTTACGGCCGCCGAACTGGGTGCGGTGTAAGTCTCCACCGACACTGTTGTTCTTGAAGTTCTTGCACCAAAGTCCCTCTTCACCCATGAGATTTCCTCTTGAGAGGTAAAGGTCTTTGTTCCATGTGCAAGACAATGTAACTGTTGATGTATAGTTTGCGGTCTTTGTCTTTTTTCCGTATTTGTATGCGTAGTTGATGCTGTCCATTCCATCACCCGAGGCGATTGATGGCTTGCCGACTGAGGCAACTCCCTCAGCAGTGAATCCCTCAATCAACTGTCCGGCAAGTTCATCCAAAGTCATTTCATCGAGATATGATTCCCACATTGGGTCGTCATAGTCTTTACCCATCAAATCAAGAAGGACGATATTGTTCTTTTTTCCTTGAGTGAATGAACTTGCATCAGGTGCATCTGCTGGTTTTACGTAAGTTTTTCCGTTGATAACGGTGATTAAGTCTGCTGGAGCAACCAAATTTGAGAATTTCTTTGGGTATGTGCCCTTCCAGTCATTTCTAGACATGTATTTATGAGTGTTTGGTGCCCAGAAATTGAAGTCGCAATCATCGAATTGGTTGGTGACCTCGACTCCTGTGACATCGCTCTTATCGTATGTGTTGCTATCAAAGCTCATGTGCCACGAATACGCTTTTGTAGGGTCGCCAGATGATGTCATGCCATCGGATGCCGTCTTGCCCTTCTTTGCGAGAACGTTGTTTAAAGCGGCATGCGAATCTTCACCGATTGCGAAGTAATAATCACCTTCGGAAAGGATATATCCTTTTTCTTTGGTGTAGTCGTAGCTTGCCAATAGATATTTGTCTACATCGATTGAAACGACCACTTCTTCGCCTGGTGCGAGTTCTTTGGTCTTTTCGAATCCGACAATCTGGATGGCTGACTTCTCAACCTTATTCTCTATTTCATAATCGCCATATGGGGTTTGAGCATACACCTGAACGACGTGTTTGCCCGAATAGGTGTCAGAGGTGTTCTTAACATTTACGCTAAGAGTGTATGTGTTGTCATCATTTGCGGTGACACCAATAAGAGATTCCTCAAAGGATCCGTAAGATAAACCATATCCAAATGTATATGACATCTCTTTTGAATAATCCCAATTCAATCCATCGCTTGATCCTGAAGAGGAATTCGCCTCTCCGCGTTTTAAAACCACATCTTCGTAGCGGGTTTCATAGTACTTGTAGCCGACATAGATACCTTCTGACTGAATTGTTACGTTTTTATAATGGCCGGTGTTTGTTGTAGATGTGATGAGTGGGCTCATCTCGGATAAATTGCTCCAAACGCCGGTGTTTGTTCCGCTGTTGATGATAGCTGGCGCTGACAATGAGTTTGTTGGGTATGCGTCAACAAGACGTCCAGAAGGATTTGCTTTTCCGGAAAGGATATTGACCATTCCGCGGAAACCAGACTGGCCTGGCGCACCGATCCATAAGCATGCATCGATACCATACTGATCAAGCCATCCAACCTCCATAGATGTTGGGATGTTCAAGATGGCAATTACTTTCTTGAAAGATGTATCGGATGTGACCATTTCGATCATTTCACGTTCATTGTCGTGAAGCGCGAGCTGGCTCTTACCCTCTTCATCGTTCATCGAGAAATCATGACCTTCGCCCTGCTCTCTGGAGATGAAGATAATTGCAACGTCGTTGTATTTGTCTTTCCAACTATTTTTGATGCCGCTTGTGTAGAAAGAAGCCGGTTTCTCGGAAATTTCTCTAGTGAGTTCCTGAGTCATCTCGGTTTTTTCTCCGCCGTATGCTGCCCATAAATCCTCATTGATGCTAAAGCCTGCTTCCTTGAAGGCCGCGCCCATTGTCACGAGAGACGATCCTTTGGCTGTGTTGCCAGATGATGCGCATTTGATGACTGGGTTAACGCTAGAGGCGCCGAAGATTGTAATTGATCTCTCGGTGCTTGATAAAGGGAGAGCGGATGCGTTGTTCTTAAGAAGAACCGCTCCTTCTTCCATTTCTTTTACCGTTTGATCAATGGTCGCCTGGACAAGTTTGGCTTCGCTTTCTTCATTGAAGTCTCCGAAGTCGCTTTTGAAATAAATACTATCTTCATCGGTGACTGAGGTTGTTGTGTCTTCAACCAAGACTGAGTTAACAGCGTCTTTGTAATTGTTGGCCGTGATTGTCGCAATTATGGCGGTTACGAATGTGAAAGAGAGAACCGCCACGAAACCACGAAAGATTCCGTTGTTTTTCATATTCCCCTCCGTTTTTTTTGGTTGAGGAATTAATAACACTCGTAAAAGAAAAAAGGCGTTTCTGTCTTGGAATGCACGAAATACGCCTTAATTTACACGGTTAGTTGTTTTTCCCCGATTCCGAATTTTCGCGAATCGGAATTAAAATGTTGGTGATGAAAACCCCTTCTTCGTAACTGAATACTGCGGTTCCTTCATATTTGTTTGCGATATATCTGATTGATTGGGTTCCAAAGCCGTGATCGACTTTGTTTGATTTCGTTGTCTTAGGTAGACCATCTTCAAAATCCGGTTTAACGATGCAGGCGTTCTCGATTGTGATGTGGGCAAGGTTACGTTTCTTTCTCACATTAACGGTGATAACTCTTTTACCATCCTCATAATCCCTAACACACTCTATAGCGTTATCAATTGCGTTAGCGAACAGGGACCAAATATCACTTGATTTCATGAAGGAGACTGCGTCTCCATCAACAATATAGCTGATATTGATCTTATCTCTTTCACACAAAAGATGTTTCTGGGTCAAAACAGAATCCAATGCCATGTTTCCAGTTCTCACAACCGAATCATAGAACATGACTGCATCTTCCATTTCCTTAATAGATTCCGCGCTCTTCTCATCCATGCCTGACCTGATATTCTGAAGTTGGTGTTTAAGGTCATGACACTTCATATTAATGAGAGAGATTGTCTCTTTGGATATCTTGTATTGTTCTTTTTGGTTTTTGAGCATGCTCTCCATTTTTCTGTTGTTTCTGACCAATTCGCTAGCCATGTATACACCCATGAGAACGGATAATCCGACAACAACCAGGATGAGACAACAGAGTAATGCGACAAATTCCACGCCATAGAACCTTTTTAGTTTCGTAATAATGTCGGTTGTGATGAGAACACATAAAGCAGTAACGATGGTTAGCCAATTTGGTAAGTTGTGCTCCATTTTACGGAAACGTCTAATAAACAAGAAATATAGCGCAGCGTATAGGACAACAAATATTATTGTGTTTGCAAGGTCATACCACTTATCGCCTGAAAAACCGATTATCCACTGTGACAACTCATATACGCGAACAACTAAAGATTGAACGCCATATGCGGCAGCACACATGAACAACGTTTTCCTAAAAGGAATGTCAAAAACAAACCAAAGAAGGAGTATCGATAGAGCAAATATCAAAAGAGTGATGAATGGGCCAATACCCAAAACGCTCTCAGGGAAGAAAAACGAAAAGGCGAAAAACGCCACAATTGCGAGCGGAATTCTTACATAAGGCGCTTTCTTAACTTTATTTGGCACGAAAAACAAAAGGATTGCACAGGAGAGTTCTATTACAAAGAAGAACCTTGCTCTAATGATGTTCGCAAAAGAGAGAAACGGATCTAAGAATGCAAACATATCAATTGTTTCCTTTCGCTAAATAAACCGCCAAACCGTTCATGAAAGACGTTTTTTTCGTTCTGGTCATAACAATTTCATCACCCATGACATATATCATGTTCTTTGAAACCTTGCTGATGTGAGAAAGGTTAACGAGATATGAATTGTTGCAACGAGAAAACGACTTGCCGTCAACCATCTTTTCAATATCCTTCAGAGGGGTTCTTGTGAAATAACACCCCTTTGTCGAATGGATTGCTATATCGTGCTGCACACTTTCGAAATATGCAATCTCGGAATCAAGCAAGTACACCATTCCGTCTTTTGTTTTGAATTGAAGGGTGTCGCCATCATTTTTCGATACTATGCTCGATAACGCTCTTTTGAATCTGAATTCAAATGTTGGGTAAACCAATGGTTTCAGCAAGAAATCTCTTGCGTTGACCTCATATCCATTAATCGCATATTGCGCAACGCTTGTAATGAAAATAAGCACAACGTCATTGTCTATTTCTCTCATCAGTTTAGATGCCTGGAATCCATCCATACCCGGCATTTGGATATCCATCAGAACAATGTCGAAATTCCTATTGAACGCATTAATAAAATCGCTGCCATTACAAAATTTGGTAACAGAAAAATCTATGCCGTTATCGTTTGAAAAACGGTTAACATACTCTTCGAATGTATTTCTTGAAGGTTCAACGTCTTCAACAATTGCAACTCTTAACATAAACTCCGCTATTAATTCTATAATCTTGTCAAATTGTAAAAAAGCATCTATTAACTGATGTGTGCCCAAGAAAAGAGGCCACTTCCAAAGTGACCCCAATCAATTAATCGATGATTCCGTGTCTGTAGTCGATCTTGAATGCCTCAGCGATTTCAATGAGGTTTTCATTCGAGATGGACTGAACGATCTTCTTGTCGCAGATCTTCATGTAGATTTCTGCTGCCTTCTCGATTGTCTCGATTAAGCCGAAGACCTCATCAAGTGATCTGCCTGTGCAGAAGATGCCATGCTGTGCCCAGATGACTGAACGGTATTCGCTCATCTTTGCTGCGGTCTGACGTCCAATCTCTGTTCCGCCGCATAAGATCCATGGGAGGACTGCAACGCCTTCAGGGAAGACGACGATTGACTCTGTCTGCATCTTCCAAAGGATTTCTGTGAACTTATCTGAATCAAGTGGAAGGATGTGTGTCATGCAGATGATGTTTGTTGTGTGGCAGTGAATGACTAAGCGGTGTGATGGATCGACTTTGAGTCTTTCGATGTGGCACTGTAAGTGAGTTGGAGCCTCGCTTGTTGGTCTTCCGCCATCTTCATAGCCCCATAAGAGCTGCAATGTGTGAGCATCGCTGACCTTCATGATGCCTAAGTTGTTCCTAGGATCCTTTAAGCAGTTCTTAAAGTATTTGCCTGTGCCAGTGATGATGAAGTATCTTCCGACTGCGAGTGACAAATCAAAGTCATCATACTTGAATTCCTTGATGACCTTAGTTGGGTCACAGACCGACTTCACTTCTTCTTCTGTGAGGATGTAGGAAAGGTTTCCGCCGTTTCTCTCATCCCAACCGTGTTTATATAATAAATCTAATATTTCTGTTACTTCTTCAATGCATCCCATTGTTAGTTACCTCTCTTTACTAAAACTTCTTTTTCGTATGTTCTTACGTCTTCGAACCAAGCGGCTTCGCCCTTGACGCCATTCAATTCGCAATATGCGTCCCAGACCTCACCCCAAGGGAGTGTCTTTAACTCTTCCTGTAAGGCTAAGACTCTTGTGTGGTCTAAGTCATCCTGAGCCTCGCTTAATGTTGCCCATGGTGTGAGCAATGCCTTTAAGAGAGCCTTCTGCATATTTCTAGCGCCGATAACGAGTGCTGCAACTCTATTGATTGAAGCGTCGAAGTAATCGAGTGCGATATATGCCTTATCAAGGCCGCCACACTTGACTAACTCATCTGCGACATCCTGTAAATCATCATTGAGTTTCAAGACATGGTCTGAATCCCATCTGACTGGACGTGAGACGTGGAATGCGAGGCTGTCGTTGAATAAGAGCATTGATGAGATCTTATCCGCGACGTTCTCGGTTGGGTGGAAGTGTCCTGTATCAAGTAAGCAAAGGATGTTGTTCTTGATTGCGTAGTTCATGTAGAACTCGTGGCTTCCGACTGTGTATGATTCCATGCCGATTCCGAAGACCTTTGATTCCACTGCGACATCCATAACAGACTTGTCGTAATCATATCCTGCAAGAATCTTATCGAGTGAGTCTTTGAGTCTTGCTCTTGGAGATGTTCTATCTGCTGGAACGTCCTTTAATCCGTCTGGTACCCAGATGTTCATGAGTGCCTTAACGCCTGTTTCCTTAGCGAAGTACTCTGTGACCTTTAATGAGTTGATACCATGCTCAATCCAATAATCTCTAACCTCTTTCTTAGGTGATGACAAAGTCATATTGTCAACGAGCATTGGTGAGGAGAAGAATGTTGGGTTGAAATCCAAACCGAGATTTCTCTCCTTTGCGTATGTGACCCATCCCTTATACTGGTCAACACAAGCGTCTTTACGATCAACTGGATTATCTGTCTGATAATTTGCGTGAACGTTGATCTTCTTAGCGCCAGGAATGCAGCCAAGTGCCACATCGAGGTCAGCCTTAAGCTCCTCGAAGTTTCTGGCCTTGCCAAGGTAGTTGCCAGTTGTCTGGATACCACCAGTTAAAGCTCCTAAGTTCTCAAAGCCATTAACATCGTCAAGCTGCCAGCAGTGAATAGAGATTTTTACATCTTTGAGTTTCTGCATAGCTGCGTTGACATCGATGCCATACTTTGAATAGATGTCGACTACTTCTTTTCTCATTATTTTGCCTCCATTTGGGTTTTTAAGTTTCCGAGGGCAGTCGCTTCGATTGGGAGAGCGATGACCTCTTTTTGTAAATAGTGTTTGGTTAAATCGTTTAGGTATTTGTTCTTTGCCCCGCCGCCAACGATATAAAGCGATGTGTATTTCTTGCCTGTCACCTTCTCAAGTTCCTCAAATGCTACTTTGTAGGAATATGCGAGAGAATGGTATGTTGCGTTGATGTAATCCTTATCATCAACAGGTGTTGGAAGACCTTTTTCTTTGAAATATGCAGCGATTTCTTGCTTCATATCCTTTGGGGATAAGAATCTTTCATCGTTCACGTCATATATCTCTTTGTAAGATGACTCCATCGATTGTTTGACCATGGTTGGGAAATCCATATTGAGCTGTTTTGCCAAGCATTGGATTATCCACAATCCCATGATGTTTTTCTGGACTCTTATGTAATCTGGGCCGTATTCGTTGGAATAATTGGATTCGTAACCCTCTTTGTTTGTGATTGCGACATCGTTCTTGATTCCAAGAAGTGACCACGTTCCACTGGAGATATATGGTGAATTGATATCCATCGGGATTCCTTCAACTGCCGCCGCGGTATCGTGTGTTGGGCAGAGGACCACTTTGATGTTTCCATTAACCTCTTTCTGAACCTCAGGCGAGAAGTCACCCACCGTCGTGCCAGGTTTGTAGACTGGATCGAATAAGAAGTTTGGCAATCCGAGCAAGTCGATTATCTCTTTTGAAGGAGTTAATGTCTTCGCGTCATATAAGCCCATTGTTCCCGCGTTCGTGTATTCCTTTTTCTTAATGCCGGTTAAGCGATGCATCAAGTATTCTGGAATCATGAGGAATCCGTCTGCCTTATCAAGTTTTCCGCTGACCTTATCTTCATATAACTGATAGATGGTGTTGAACTCTTGGAATTGGCATCCGGTTATCTCATACAATCTCTCAAATGGAATAATCTTATGAACCTCAGGGATAACCTTCTTTGTTCTTGAGTCGCGGTATGCAAATACAGGGTAAATGCTTTCGTCTCCGTTCATGAGAACATAGTCAACGCCCCAGGTGTCTATAGACATAGACTCCACTGTTGGGTATTTCTCAAGCACCTTCTTGATTCCGACCTTCACTTCATTGAATAAGCGATCAACATCCCAATACAGATGACCGTCAACATTGTTGACTCCGTTTGGGAAGCGATACATTTCTTCTGATTGAAGGACACCGTTTTCATCTTTCCAGGCGACGATATGTCTTCCGGATGAGGCGCCGATATCGATGGCTAAATAATATTTCATTTCCAACCTCTTTTTCGTTGATTTCATTCTATTATCACAAGGTGTTTCATAATATAATGTTCTTGCAGAAAACAATAACGGTCTTGCAAAAATAACATGCATCAGAGAATTAATATCACAATTAAGAATTCTTCTATCCTCTACTTCTCGAGATCCACTATCGACAAGTCTTTTAAACCTAGCTTCCACTCGCACCCGAACCTTGAGTTATTGTTATTCACTGGAGGACAGGGAAAAATCATCACCGCTTATAGAAAACTTGATGTTAAGAAAGGCGACATTGTCGTCATAAACCCAAACTCCAGACATTATGAAGAGGGGGAGGGTTTGTCTTTCTTTGCTATTGGAATCAGAAACCTAGACCTTTATTTACAAGAGACTTTTACAAAGAAAATCATCGTAAAAACCTTATCTGGCGAAGATTATTCAATGATTTATGGCCTCTACTCAATCATCTATCACGAGGCCACCACTCACGATTCCTTCAGTTCTAAAATCATTGAGAACTCAGAGGACACAATCTTCAGATTGCTTGACCGTTTGTATAATTTGACCGGCCATAACTCCAGCGACGTTGAGGAATCTGATGTCGTATCAAACATAAAGAATATCATCGACACATATTACGCATCAGAAATCACCCTTGATGAGATAGCCCACCGCTTATCGGAATCTAAATCAACCATTTGCCATAAATTCAAAAACGAAACCGGCATGAGCATCATTGAATATAAGATCAACCGACAACTCGAAGAGGCAAAGAACATGTTGTCCATATCGGATATGTCGGTATCCAATATTGCGTCTCTAACCGGATTCTCATCCGCATCATATTTCACAAAGCTCTTTAGAGAGCATTACGGAGTGACACCAAAACAACATAAAGAGAATATAAAAAACGGGAAGCAGTAATTAAACTGGACCCCTTAATTCGGATAGTCTAGAAAAGCGTGGTCAAAGGATTGCCTCCGATTACAATATGATCGGAGGTTTTTTCATGGCTGGAATAAGATTCACCGAGGAGCAGGTTGCGTTCCTCAGATCAAACCCGTGGGTCAAATCAGCGACCCCAAAATACGTATCGTTCACAAAGGCTTTCATGGAGGAATTCACCCTCCTCCATTCCAAGGGGCAAAGCAGGTATGAGAACTTCGAGTCGCACGGCCTCTCGGTCGGCGTCATCGGCAAGAAGGCGATCGAAAGCGCGACAGGGAACTGGTTCCGGGGCAATTTTGTTTGAGTTTAATCTTAGCAATAGTCAAATTCTTTTCGTCAGGATGGAAAACTATTCTATAAAAGAAAATGAATACGCCACTGAGCATGATGCAAAGATATATGGCACACACTATCTTTATATCGCTGAGTTTGGGTTAAATAAACTTCACGAGCTAAGATGTTGGTTAGGTCTTGGTCACATTGATTATGATGGCTGTCTACAATGCAAGCAAAAAGAAATCCACAAGTTCTAATAGAATTATACCATTTAACCAAAGAATAATAAAAATTAGGCAAATAAATAAGTATTTATGTTTAATATTTAACTAAAAAGTTATATAATTTAGGCAAATATAGGTATTTGTCTATGAGAAGATTTGATTATTCGTTTTTAGAAAAGGAATCTATTCCACCAAACATTGCATCAATGCTTTTTGCGATTGAAAGAAATAAAACAACTTCTGATGTTTTTAAAGAAAAATATCCTAATGTTTTTAATAACTTAGTGAAGATTGCCAAAGTTCAATCTGTTAAAGCTAGTAACGCGATTGAAGGCATTGTGACCACTGATCAAAGAATCAAAGAATTAGTGAATGAATCTACTGAACCTAGAAACCATAACGAAGAAGAAATCGCCGGTTATAGAGATGTTTTAAATAGAATCCATATGGACTGTCAAACCATCGATATTGAAACTAGGCAAATATTATTACTTCATCGTGATTTGTTAGGAAGAAAACAAACACCCACTAGAGGGATGCTTAAAACTGTTGATAATGTCATAATGCAGATTAACGCCGATGGTAGCAGAAGCGTTAGATTTAGACCAGTTCCCGCCATTGAAACTCCTCAATCAATGGAACAACTCGAATTAGCGTTTATCGATGCTAGAAGTAATTCTAATATCAATCCATTATTATTGATTCCTTGTTATATTTTAGATTTCTTATGCATCCATCCATTTGAAGATGGTAATGGTAGAATGTCTAGACTATTAACATTATTGCTTCTTTATAAAACTGGATATGATGTTGGTAAATACGTTTCTTTAGAAAACATCATCAACAAGAATAAAGGCATGTATTATCAAAAGCTTTATGAATCTTCTTCTGGTTGGAGTGATAATCATAATTCTTATTGGCCGTTTATTGAAAATTTCTTAATGACTCTTTTATCTGCTTATAACGAGTTAGCGAGACGTTACGAAATCATTAAAAATAAGAAGTTATCAAAAGCCCAAAGAGTGGAAGAAACAATTAAAACTACTCTTGGAAAGATAACTAAGGAAGAGATTCATGAAATATGGCCCGATATCTCAATCAATACAATCGAACTTGAATTAGCAAAATTGTTAAAAGAAGGGTTGATTGAAAAGATTGGAAACACTAATGGTGCAGCCTATTTCTGGAAAGGGAAATAAAGAATTGGTTAAAGCTTTTATTTAAAGCAATATCTTATTTTTTAAAAGATAACTAGAACTGGAATGGATGAGGTTAGAAGAAATGGCAATTAGAAAATGTGCCCCAGCACGAAAAGGAAGTTGCAAATTCTAGAACCATGATTAGGCTTAATCCTCGTAAAAATGTTCAAACATTAAATACGTTATCCCGTTTCTTTTTATTCAGAGAATCTGTGTTTGCCGAATGTTACGACATTCTTATGTCCGCTCGGCATGATTACTTCCGCTGTTGAACCGTATGGCACTTCAACCTCAAGGGTGAACTTAACGCCGTCTAGTTTCCAAGAAGATGAGATGGTTCCATATGGTGATCGAGTAGATGCCTTCGCATATGTTAGGGTTCCACCAACAATTGGCTGAATCTTGAATCTCTTGTATCCCGGCTCGATTGGTTCGATACCAGCAACGCGCGAATATAAGAAATCGCCGACCGCACCGCTTGCGTAATGGTTGTATGAAATCATTGGAACAGAGCCGGTACCGTCGTCATTAATGGTACATTTTCCATTTTCATCAAGCCCATTCCATCTTTCCCAAACGGTTGTTCCGCCGGTTCTAACCTCATATAACCACGATGGGCATTTGGTGTTCTCAAGCATTGCGAATGCCGTATCTTTTTGTCCGTTATCCGCTAAAGCAAACAAGATGAATGGGGTTCCAGGAAAGCCAGTTCCAATGCAATAATCATTTTTCTTCACCAATTCAGCAAGGTTTTGAGCGGCTTTTGCCTGGTTTTTTGAGCTGAACATGCGGAAATGCAAAGGAAGGACATATCCCGTTTGGAATTCTTCCTTAAGCTTCCCTTCTCCGTTTGTGAATTTGTTTATATAAGCATCTTTAACTTTATTTGAATAACCTCTATAGAAAGACTTGTCTTCGTCTTTTCCTAAAATCTCAGCGACCTCAGAGAGAATTGATGAGGTGTTTTTAAGAGATGCCGTAGCTGTCCATTTGCTACGCCCCTGCCACTGACTCATTTTTGGGACATCCGGTGCAATCCAGTCACCGAAATGGAAGATTGAAGGCGTGTGCCAAATGTAACGCGATTGACCAAAACCAAATGAAGCCCAGAACTTGCAAGCATTCACGTATTTCTTCATGGACTCATATGATTTCTCGAGCAATGACTTGTTACCTGTTGCCATATAGTCAGCATAAGGAACCATCAAGGCGGCATCTCCCCAGAAATCAATTGCCATTTTTGGCATTGTTGCAGGGAAACCGTATCCCTGTACAGGAACGGTGTTTGGAATTCCGCCAGTCTTCAGCTGCTCGCTACGTAAATCGAGGAGCCACTTGTCTATGAATCTAGACATGTCGAAGTTGAAATATGCGGTTTTGGCAAATACAGCGATATCGCCAGTCCAACCCATGCGCTCATCACGCTGAGGACAATCTGTTGGAATATCAACAAAATTTGATTTGCTTGACCATTTGATGTTCTCTTGGAGCCTGTTGATCAACGGATTGCTGCATTCAAACGATCCAATCTCTTCAATATCGGAATAAATGGCGATTGCTTTCACCTCGATATCAGCAGGATTGATTCCTTCGATTGAGATGTATCTGAATCCCATATATGTGAGGGTTGGTGAGAACTCTTGTTCGCCTTCCTTACAAATATATGTAATGGTGGCTTTCGCGCTTCTTAAGAACAATGTATTCAAATCACCATCTTCTTTAAGAATTTCAGCATGTTTTATGACAATCTCTTGTCCTTCGTTTGCATTTTTAACCTTGAATGAGACAACGCCAGCAAAATTCTGCCCGAAATCGATGATTGTCTTACCGTCTCCAATCGTGGTGATTGTTTTTGGTTCAAATACCTCATGTGCGATTACTGGAGCACCATAATCCGCAATGAGAACGGGGTTTTGTCTAATTCTCTCATTGCTTGCGTTGTGAAAAGAGATATTCTCTAAAGCGATTCTTGCGTCATATGTTTCTCCGTCGTAAAAATCCGCCATTAAAATAGGGGAATCCGTTGATACTTCCCACGTATCATCAGTTCCGATTACTTCAGTTTCACCATCCTCATATTCAATTCGAATGTCAGCCAAAAGAGCCTGGCGATCTGCAGATATCCTATTCGCTCTAGTGAAGACAAACGATCCGACAGCCCATCCTCCTGCTAACTCAAAACAAAGTTCATTGTTTTCCTGAAGCATCGACGTTATGTCATAACATTGATACATCAACTGATGAGCGTAGCTTGTAAATCCTGGCGCAAAGTAATTCTTTCCAACCTTTTCGCCGTTGAGCAAGAAATCATATATGCCCATTGCAGTTGAGTACACTTTTACGGATTTAACCGGCTTGGTGAAAGATAGATGCTTTCTGAAAATCATTGGTTTTGGAGAGATTTTTGCCTCTCTAAACACATATGATGAGTCACTTATCCACTTTCCAGAGAAGTCGCTTCCCAAATAGCCCGTTTCGTAAACTGATGACGTCGTTGCAGTCTCTCCGAGAGAATCAACAACGGTTAAAGTTACGGTGTATTTGGTAAATGGCTTTAATGGTTTGCCGCGATAAAGAATGTCAACCTGGCTATCAGTTTCAACCGACCAGCCATTCATGTTAATCGTTGCTTTTGCTAAAACAGAGTCGGGTTCACTGCTTGACAAGGCAAAACAAAAAACAGGCCTACAGTTGTCAGACAGGCAACATGATGATGTGTGATTAATTCTGAAGTCTTTGATTGAAAGCATCTGTTTTGATTCCTTTAAATAACCATATCGCTTATTTTGGGTAGAAGGAGGGGTAATTTAAGAAACCCCTCCTATTAATTGTTAGTCGTTCTTTGAGAATTTGAGTACCTGTCCGGCTACAAAACAAGCTGTCGCAGCGCAAGCAACCACTCCACTCAATATCTCGAATGCCTTGAGTCCAATCTTCCATGGAACTGCAACAGGCACCATTTTCGTCGATGCAGAGTATCCATCCATTGCAGCAGAATAGTTTGCTGTAACGAAAAGGAGTCTCTTCATAGATTCGCGAAGCTTGGTGTTGAATGTAGGTGATTTTCTCATCTCAGCTGTCATGTCAGCATAGCTACCCTTATCAAGGAAGCAGTCTGTGCCATTCATGAAACCATCATCGTACACCATAAACAGCTTTCCGTTTGAACCTGCCATATCTGTAAGAGTGTAACCATCGAAAGCCCACTCCCCTCTCATAATCTCTTCCATTAAATCGGAAGAAGCTGATGTCCATAAACAACCTGCACGGTTGAATGATGTCATGAGTGAGTGTGCATTAGCCTTATCAGGTCTCAACGCATCTTCCCATGGCTGTAAATAGATTTCACGAGCGGCCTGCTCATTCATCCAAATGCCAATACCGTTACGGTTTGATTCTTCATCATTAAAGATGAAGTGTTTTGGGCACGCAACGACATATTGTTTCTGCATTTCAATGATTTCACATGATGCTGCAGCTCCTGATAAATATGGGTCTTCCGAGAAGTACTCAGCAGCACGTCCACCGAATGCGACACGGTGGATATTAAGACCTGGTGCGTATAATCCGTGGAGGTTCTTCTGAGCCTCATCGTGACCGGATCTTGCATCTGCTGCAATGGCTTCACCGACTTTTCCAATCAACTCTTTGTTGAATGTTGATGATATGACGGCTTCACAGCTCATAGACGAGTAACCTTCCGCGGTATTTGAAACGCCGTAAGGGCCATCATCTTCGTCTGTTAGAGGTTTTGCGATAGATGCAATTGCAGGAGTATATCCATAACACTGAACCAAGGTGTCCCACAACTCTTCCTGAGTCAGGTTGTTGAGGATGAACTTCCAGTTCTCATCGTCATAGCTGAGGCCATCAAGCATTGCGAGTGTCATTTTCTGAGATGTATCGCCATAGGTTGGCATAACATCTTCCGGATTTTCAACGATGGTCTTGTGAGATGAGATGTCATACTTCTCACCACCTTTACCGGTGATAATAAGGTTTGTCTTCTCAGAAGGCATTGTTCCGACCCAGTTGTTTCTGGAAACGTATTTAACATCCCCGTCTTCACTAGCTGCATTCTTGACTCCTTTGAATCTGTTAGGATCCATGAAATCAAGTCTATTGGTAATCTTTGTTCCAACTGCCTCATCTTCGAGTTTAGATGGGTCAATTCTCTTCTTTGCACTGGATTTTGAGAAGATTTCGGCGTCGACATCATCCTGATCGAGGATCATCTGAGTGAGCCCTGCATCTCCGTCTGCGTCTGTGCCATTCGCTTTAGTGTACGATTTCTTCGCTAAGATGTTATTGATTGCATCGTGAGAATCTTTTGCAGCGGTCAAATAATACTTTCCCTCGTCGAGAATGTATGTCTTATCAGCTTCTGCGTCATATGAGCGTAGCTGTTCAAAATCAACAGAGATAGAGACCTTTTCTGTTGCGCCAGGCTGAATTACTCCGGTCTTTCCAAAGCCAACAAGTTCGACTGATGGTTTTTCCATACCGACGATGATGTCATGCTGGCTGTATGGCTTTTGGAGATAAATCTGAACAGGTTCTTTACCCGCAAGTGTTCCTGTATTTTTAACGGTGACATCAACTGTGTAAGAAGCGACTTTACCGCTAGAATCCTTTTCCTCTTTTACAGAGAAATCAGAATATTTAAAACTTGAGTATGAGAGGCCATATCCAAATGGATATGCAACCGTTTTATAATAATCGAACGCTCCAACAGAGCTACGGTTCATTACAAAATCTTCATATCTTGTTTCGTAGTATCTGTATCCGACATATACGCCTTCGACGTAAACACCGTAGTATTCCTGAGATTTATTCAATCCCAATCCTTCTGTGTTGCCATATGATGAGGAGAATCCTTCGTTGATTTTCCAATACATGGCAGCAGGGTTTGAGAAGTTGTCCTTAAGGAATGTGTCTGAGAGTCGTCCACTTGGGTTTGCGCCATTCTTATTTACAAGAACATCTGCAACGCCCTTCATGCCTGTTGCGCCAGGAAGGCCGATCCACATAGCAGCATCGATTCCGTATTTCTCATCGTCGATGAAATCGCACTGAACAGTGACAGCGGAGTTGATCAAAACAACTATTTTATTGAGCTTTCCTTGAGACTTAAGCTGCGCCAATCCTTCAAAGATGGATAACTCGTTTGCGGTGAGGGAAAGATATGAACCATCTTTACCATCACTTCCTGTATATGAGACGTCTGCACCTTCACCGGATTCGCGTGTGATAACCGCAATAACTGTTGAATCCTCATATTCGTCTTTTACGTCTTTATATTTATCCCAAGAGACCTCGTTGGTAAAGAATACGCCATTCTTCTGTCCGCGATTGCTCTTTCCAGCACCAGTTTCAACAAAGTTGAATGTGGCGTCGTTAACATTGAGGTTAGTTTCTTCCTTCAACGCTCTCTTGAGGTCATAGAAAGCACCATTCTTTTCACCGTCTCTTCTAACGCCAGGGCCATGGGTTGCATAGAAAATCTTTCCCGCGCCACCCAAAGCAAATGTAACTTTTGAATTATCAGCTAAAGGGAGTGCGTTGTTGTCGTTCTTGAGAAGAACCAAACCCTCTTCTTCAACAGATCTATTAACCTCGCGGTAGTATTCTTCAATATCTGCTGCGGTTTTAAGTTTATGTCTATCTATTGTTTTTGCTTCGCCTTCAATCTTTGCTTCTTTGTAGTCGCTGGTCTTGAAGAAACTGTGCAATTCTTGGTTAAAAGGAACGGATGCTGCATTAGCTACGAGGGAAACAACGAAAAGTCCTGCAAATGTAACCAATAATGGTTCCCAACACTTTTTGCTAAAGATTTTTGTAAGTTTTGTCTTTGCCATAATTATTTACCCCCTTCCGCTACTTGTTCATCGCCGAGGATTTTGTGAGATTTCTTGCGAAGGATGATGCCTGACACCAACGATCCAATCATTGCGACGAACGAAAGGATGAGCGATGTGAAATAGCATGTGCTCAAAACCGGGTCAACAGGATCGCCAACGGTGCCGCTGACAATCGGATAAAGGACCGTACCCAATAATGAGTACTCTTCTAATATTTGGAATAAGAAGCTGCCTAGCAAGCAAATGAATGATGCATAATTTCCGAATCTGGCAAGATAGAAGAAATGTGCATTTGTTTTATTTTTGATGAGGAATTGAGATGCGATAAATGCCACAGCTGTAACGCCTGCAACAACTATTGCCGCAATGCTCCACCCTACAACGATTTCCGATACCTTACCGCCATTGAACTCGGAAGCGCAGTTCCCTGAATAGAGAACCGTGCTCGTGATGGTTATCAGAAACACCAGTATAGATATGCCTACGAATGGGATTAATTGTTTTGTGTATTCATTTTTCATAACTTTCTCCTTTCGTTAGCCTCTATTGACGTTTTCTCTCGTATAGAACTCATAGTCCGTAAACGTGATTGTTGAAGTTGTATAGATCTGGAGGTTGTCGAGAATTGGAGCTTCAGCGTGGAACGTTCCGCCATGGTTATTGTTGTTCGCAACGAGGAGAGTGATGACGTTTCTTCCTTCCTGGAGATGGAGGGTTGTCGTGATGAGTTGATCTTGGAATGGGGTCTTATGCTGAGCCAAATCCTCTTTGTCCAAGAGGTTTGCCATCGGCATGTATAATCCTCCATACTTCAACCAATCGAGTGGTTCGTCGCCGTCCCAGTCTGAATTGACGACAATCTTGAATTCATCCTCTGAAAGGTAGTTATACTTAACGCCATCCTTCGTCTTTGTTGTGAAGAACTCATAAGATTCGCTTGATACTCTCAAATAGAGCTGAGCATCAAATACCTCGGCGGATGAATAGATTTCGAAATCTAAGAATGCACCGTTGTAGTAAAGCTCACGGACAAAGTATCCGTTACTGACATTTGTTGCTCCTCCCTCGACGAACGTGTAATCCATGATCATCTGTTCTTCGAATGAGTTTGTGGATGTGCCTTGACCGGTCTTATCCGTGAAATCAGCAGATTCGGCTTCTATGACGTTCTTTTTAAGGAATTTAGCATATACGCTCGTATTCTCTGTTAAGTTGGCTGACATATTGAATTTCGTTGTAAGTTCTGCATCAGCGTACCAGCCTGCAAATATGCAATCGTTCTTTTTTGGATCTGCTGGTGCATTTGTGGAAGCTGATTCATTGAACTTAACATTCTTCTCATCGTACTTCTCAGTTCCGATGTAATAAGTGACTTTAACGTCTTCTTG
>DCHU01000037.1:0-6938 GCA_002314915.1 Caryophanales bacterium UBA1744 | reverse complement strand
GCGCCTTCATATCCAAGATCAAACGTGACTGAGTATGTTGAAAGTGCCCATCCAGCGTATACCGTCATTGCGGATGTGATATTTGTGATATCGGCCTGCGTCTTTCCTATCGTGGAATCCGTATCTGAATCTGTGTCTAATTTTGTTAAGAACCAGCCTTTGAAATCATGACCTTCATAAGACATCTTGGCTTCTAATCCGTCTGCAAAGGTCTTGACTGACTCGTTCTTTTTACCATAAACGGATGTCTCAACCTTCTCGGCGAGAGCAGCTCCGTTTAAATCAAATGTGACGAGGAGTTCGCTTTCTTCCCAATGCGCATAGAGAGTCATGTCTGATGTGACTGGTGAGGCGAAGTTGAATTCGTTTCCGCCCACCGAGCGATCAAACCAGCCCAAGAATGCATAATGTTCTCTTGTTGGGTCCGTAGGTTTTGCCATTGCAACATCCAAGTCGACAACCACCGCAGTCGCTTCTGCGCAACCGGTGTAGTTAAGATCGAATGTTATTGTGGCTTTTGAAACCTTCCAGCCGGCATATAAATCAAACGATGAATTAACGGTGGAATTAAAGTCGTATTTTTCGGTCAATGCCTGGTCTTTATACCAACCCGTAAATGCTTTGGTGCCATCTGGATATGTAGGATCTGCTGGCTTATTGAGCTTATCTCCATCCATAACAGTTACCGTTACGTCTTTTGTAACGTTGTCCATATAATGGAAAGTGATAATACGCTCTGAAGCATTGACAGCCCATTTTGCGTAGACAGTAAAATCTGATGTGATTGGCTTAGATGGATCGAATTCTTCCTTCGCATCCGCTCTATAGCTCATATACCATCCGACAAATGTGTATCCAGGTCTTGTAGGTTCTGCTGGAAGAGTAACCGTTCCGCCTGCCTTTACCGTGACCTTAACGACCGTTCCGTCGTAGTTGTTGTTGAACTTAATAACATATTCTTCATCGTTTTGAACAATATCGCCGCCTGAATTCGATGACGATGCAGTAGAGTTGCATGCCACCAGATTTGTTCCAAGCGCAAGAATAGATGAAATTGCCAATAAAATGGTTTGTTTCTTTTTCATGTTATTCCTCCTCGTAGTGGAAAATGTGGTCCCACTATCCATAAATCTCCGGTACGCCATTTCAGACGCACCGGAGAATGTGCCTAGTTACGCTTTATTTAGCGAATTTGGCTGATTTATTCGTCTTTTTTGCCTTTTGCAGCAATTGCTAATCCGGCAGCAGCAACTACAGCGATGGTTGCAGATGATGCGATGATTGATCCGCCGCATCCCTTTGCATCCTGGCCATCCTTGCCATCGACGCCGTCTTTTCCGTCCTTGCCGTCGACACCGTCTTTGCCGTCAGCACCTGGAGCTCCTGGCTGTCCGTCAGAACCGTCTTTGCCGTCCTTACCGTCAGCACCTGGGGCACCGTCTTTGCCATCGACGCCGTCTTTTCCGTCTTTGCCGTCTGCACCTGGAGCGCCATCCTTACCGTCTGCGCCTGGGGCACCGTCTTTGCCGTCTGCGCCTGGAGCGCCGTCAGCACCCTTAACAACGCCGAGGTTCTCGGTTGTTCCGTCTGTGTATGTGACGATTAATTCGCCATTTTCATTGACTGTTGTAGAAGCGATTCCCTGGTGGCCAACGACGATTGTTGTTGAGGCTGATGCCTTAATCCATCTATCGATGACAACGTTGATAGTAACGTTGAATGATCCTGTCTGTGTTGTTGTTCCAGAGATAACGCCAGTTGCTGAGTTGAAGGTGAGTCCTTCTGGAAGATCGCCAACGAGCTCATAGACTGCTTCATGTGAAGCGTCAACCTGGTCAAATCCGAGGTCGATCTTTGTCTTTGCGCCAACGAATGCTGTGTAGTAGTTGTCTAAGACATACTGTGAAACGGTGATTCCGTTCTGTGAGTGGCCCTGGTTAGCGTATTCGTTATACATTAAGAGAGCTGAGTCACGGACGACATACCACTGGTTGTTGGAGTAGTAGATTTCCTGACCTGTTGCTTCGTTGTTTCTACCGATGTAGACACCGCCCTTTGTTCCGGTTAATGGGTTGTCGTAATCTGGGTCCCAGCGTCCTGAATATGTGTTATTTGCTGCGGTTCCCTGGTTTGTTGTGTTGTTTCCACCTGGAGCGTGGTTGTGGCCTGTACGAAGCATCAAGTCTTCTGATGAAACGTTTGCCTGAGGTGAATACATATCTGGATGGAAGAAGAATCCTGTTGCGCCCCATTCTTCACGGACAAGTGACTTGACCATGTTGAATGAAACTGGGGTTGGGACTGCGCCGATACGAGCGAATGCTGACATTGCGCCTTCAGCTCCACCTTCCTGGATGCCCATCTGGAATGGCTTGACGTAGACTTCACGGATTGCCTGCTCTGAAACCCATGCCATTAAGTCGCCTGAGTTACGGTTTGTTTCCTGGTCGTTGAGGAACATGTGCTTTAAGTGTGAGCCAACACCGCATGACTGGATGCCTTTGACAACAGATGCTGCCATCCATCCTGCGTGGAAGCCGTCTGATGAGTAGTACTCATTGTTACGTCCTGAGAATGGAGTTCTGTGTGTGTTGATTGCTGGGTTTAACCACTGCTCTCTCTTTGTTGCAGTATTGATGTTCTTGAATAAGCCCATTGATGCTGTGACCTGGCCCTGCTTGAAGCCGAGTTCGGTGTTCCATGTCTGAGCGATTGTTGTGTTGCAGCACCATGTGTATGTTCCGTTGAAGGATGTTGGTGAGTCTGCGACACCACCGACTGGGATGCCTAAGTTAGCAACAGCGTTACCGTTGTTACCGCCGTACCAGCAAGCTGTGAAGAAGTCGTTCCATGTCCATTGGTTCATGAACTTTCTCCAAGCTGTCTTGTTGGTTAATCCAGCAAGTTTGCCAGAAGTGATCTTGTATTCTGGAGCATAGTAGTCGATTCCGTTCATATCATTGAAGAGGATCCATGAATCGCCTGCTGCTTCCTTAGCTGCGGTCTGTGCTGCTGTATCAGCAATCTGAGACCAGCCTTCCATCATTTCTCTTGTGACATCGTAGCCGTTGTTATTGCCGAGATATCCGTTGACATCGTCTGTGAAGAGTTTGTCGCTATATAAATAGCTACCAACGTTTTCGATTCCTGCATTAACGGTGAATAATGCTAAGTAATCCTCTGCTGAAACGACTTCTGCGTTTGCGTTGTCTCCGCTTGTGACGATTCTCATTGAAGCGTTGACAGCCGTGCAGTTGCTTCTTGTGCTGAATGATGTGCCTTGCTTAACTGCTGTCGTTGTTCGGACGTTGCTGGTTGACACTACGCCTGTTCTGCTGTTTGTTGACTGGTATGTGACATACGCTCCAGCTGGATAATCCTTGCTGGCCTTTCCATCTACTCCAGAGTTGATTTCGAACTCAAGAAGATCGAGAGCCTTTGTGATCTTATAGACTGTTCCGCCATAACGGACATACTCGTTAATTGTTGAGAAGTCTCCGGTTAATGTAACCTCTCTTGGGGCTGCCATGTCTTTGGTTGCTTTGACAACTGTTTTTGAATCTGCGATACCAATGAGATCGTTCTGTTTGTAATCAACGGATACATCGAAATATGCATACTGTGTTTTCCATGTGTTGAGCTGATATCCTGCGTAGTAATCGATTAAATCAGCGAACTTCTGTGTAACGACATATCCACCGCTGAATGAACCGGTTAATGGCTCAACTTCAGCTTCACTGAATGCGCCTGCAGCGTGAGCGGATGTGAACTTGTAGTATTTAACTTCAGATCCACCTGTGACACCGGTTGTAATTGTTGTGACTTTGACAGCATCTCCGATGTTGTATGTTGCTGTTTCGCTGAATTCTGGTAAGTTCTCTAATACATGACCCTCTTCATCAACGATGTTGGTCTTGAGACCGGCTGGCTTTGTGCCGACCATATCTTTTCTTGAAAGGAGGACCTGTTCTTCTGTGAACATCTTGTCTTCGCCATCAATGACACCATCACCATTCCAGTCATTGTTGTTTGTACGGAGTGACTGTGATCTTCCTGATGAGAAGAGATTCTCAACCTGATTTCCTGAGAAATCATCCAACTCGAGTTTAGCGTCATCAGCAATTGTTAATGTTGCCTTGTTTTCTGACTGTGAGCAGTGTGATGTGTTGGCTGCAATGATTGAGTATGCGCCCGCTTCTAACTCATATCCCTTGAATGAGTTGCTGTTTGCATCTGCATAGTCGTATGAAGCCATATCCTGGAGATTAACTGTGATTGTTAATGTCTGTGATTTTCCTGGCTGCAAGAGGTTTGTCTTTGCGTATCCGATAAGAACAACTGCTGATTTTTCAATTCCTCCGTGTGTGTATGGAGCCTTTGAATAAATCTGAACAACTTCCTTGCCTGCGACTGTTCCTGTATTTGTTACCTGAACAGTGACATCGATTGTCTTAACTTCAGCTTCGATATCAGCACCAGAAGCAACGTGTGTTGAGTTGACCTGAGCTGCTGAGAGATTTGAACGGCTTAAGACAGGTGTTCCAATATTGAATGTTGTGTAGGATAAGCCCGAGCCGAATGGATATACGACATTGTCCTGATACCACTCATCTGCCTGAGCGAGACCGCCAGGGGTTGTTGTTTTCTGAAGTTTCTTTCCAACATATGAGAGGTTACCTGAAACGATTTCCTCATAGATTGTTTCGCTGTATTTATATCCGAGGTAAATATCTTCGCTGTAATCGATACCATGTGTTGCGACGGTTTTTGTTGCTGCTTTTCCGTCTGGTGTGACATAGCTGTTTGTTCCAGCCTGGTTCTGGACGTTTGCGATTGAGTTATACCAAGTTGGGTTTGATGTGAAATCCTTATCCCATGTATCAGCAAGCTTACCTGAAGGGCAAACCTCACCTGAGAGGAGCTTTGGAATAGCTCTTAATCCGTTTGCACCTGGACGTCCAATGAACATGATGGAGTCAATGTCTGCGTCGTTCTGTAAATTGAACATTTCCATTGCGTTTGAAGTGTTGAGTAAGACAACAACTTTCTCGCATTGTGCTTTTGCGACATTGATCATTGCGATTTCAGCTGCGGTAAGCATCTGGTTGTGCTTGTATTCAGTGTCATCTGATCCTTTTGCGAGTGCTTCGTGCTCCCAACCGTTATTCTCGGTTGCATCTGCAGCTACTTCTGATGTCTTAACTGCAAGGTCAGAACCTTCACCTCCGCCTCTCTTGAGAACGACGACAGCAACGTCGGAGTATTCTCCAACTGAAGCGCCTTCTGCTGCGGCTGCTGTTTCGGTCATGATTGTAGGATTTACTGTAAATCCGTCATCGCCTAAATATGTTGCGACGTTTCCTGTGCCGCCCTGTAATGAGCTTGCTGATGCACCGAACACTGTGACTTTCTGCGTTGCTTTATTAAGTGGTAAAGCAGCGTCTTTGTTCTTCAAGAGAACGGAACCTTCAGCGGTCAACTGGATGTTGATATCCTGGGCTGCGTCTTTTGCTTCTTGTTCAGTAGCATAAGCTGGTTTTGCATAACCGCCGTTTGCGGCTTCTGCAACTGAAATGCTGCGAGATGAAAGAGCTGCAACCATAGGTGCGCATGCTAAAGCAGCCACCATGAATGGAGAAGCGACTTTCAAAAGACTTTGTCTTTTGTTTTTGAACTTCATTTGATTCCTCCTTATGGTTTAGAAATTCGTTTTTGAGTAATTGGACCACCACTCGCTTCAACTTACTCACAGATGAGCGAGCGCCTCTTTAGTCTAAAAATAGAGGTCGCAATCCTTGTTGGATGTGTGTGGATTTGGTTGTTTCAATCATATCAACGGCAAGAATAAAAATGATGTTTTGTCCTATTTTGCTGGTTTTTGAACCCGTTTGGTAAGATGAATCACTCGTTAAAAATGAGATGAAAGGTTATAATTATTGTCACATTATGCCCCTTGATTCATTTCTAACAATTTACGGATTGGTCGTTGAGTTGCTCCTTTGTTTAGGGCTTTTTACATTCAAATTAAAACGGAGAAAAAAATTCTGGTTACGATTAGTTGCGGCCGTTGTATTCCTTGCGCTGTTCAGCTACATAAGAAAAGTCGTTCCATTGAATTACCTGACAACAAAAATAGTAATCTACGTCGTTTTGTATTTCAGTTGTTTCGGTTTTGCGTTGTTTATTTTCGATGAATCAATGCTTACGACGGTTTATTGCATGATTGGTGGAACCATAGCCCAACACGTTTGTTACACATTATCAGACTGTATAAGAGAACTCACATCCGCATATGTAGGCGATATTTGGGGCAATGTTTTGTATGGAGCGGTGTTCGGCATAGTGGCACTCGCCCTGTTCTATCTCTTTTCCTATAGGCAAGACCCAAAGGATTATCAAAAACTTCAGCCTGGGCCAGTCGTTGTATGTTCAATCATTCTGTTCTCTCTCTGTATTCTCATATGGCAGGTCTTTGAATACTACAGAGCCGACGTAACCAGACCTTTCTATCTGTTGTTCGTCTTAATGGATACGATTTGCTGTCTTTCTGTTTATTTGATTCAGTCGATTTCTTACTACTCGGCAAGATCAACAATTGCGGCAGAGTTATCCAAAAGCCGTTTGCGTCAGTATGAGTCATTGCAGAACGTCATTGAGTTGATGAACATCCGTTTGCACGATCTTAAACATCAGATTCACAGGATTGAGAAGGACAACAACATGGATCCAGAGGTCATGAAGGACATCAATGAGATGATTTCCAAATACAGGAAATTCGCAAGATGCGGAAACGATACGCTAGACACAATCCTTACAGAAAAAAGCATCGCCTGTGAAAAGGAAGGAATCAAGCTGACTTACAACATAAACGGCCAATTGATTAGCCACTTCTCGGTTATGGACATCAACTCCATATTTGGAAACGCTCTAGATAACGC
>DCHU01000012.1 GCA_002314915.1 Caryophanales bacterium UBA1744 | reverse complement strand
GGCAAAGAGTACTACATGAGAGACAAGGCTTGCGGCAGCGTCAGCCCAGTCACATATCAGGGTAAATACTATGAAAACGGCAAAGAGACCCAGAACAAAGCAGGAAACATCGACTACTTCGGCGATTCAGATAGAGACAACTTCAAGAACGTCGTCTTAACATGGGATACCGAAAAGACAGACGCGACAAGCTTCTATGTCGAAGTCGGCATGAATGCGGACTTAAGCGATGCTAAGGTCGTCCAGATCAGCGCAAAGAAGGTTGAATTAAGCAACTTATTCGTTTCAAAGACCTATTACTGGAGAGTTACGGATGTAAACGGAAGATACCACTCAAAGATTGGATCATTCGTTACAAAGGGCTCATTCAGAAACATCAACGCAGGTGCGGCATATAACGTCCGTGATATCGGCGGCAAGATGACCTCATCAGGAAAGCGCGTCAAACAGGGTCTCATCTATCGAGGCGGCGAATTAACGCCAACCAAGTACGATACAGGTATCGCACAGAAGCACATCGTCACTCTCGACAAGACCGGAAAGTCAATCTTCCACGACGAACTCAATGTCAGAGTTGAGTTAGACTTCAGAAACGCTGGAGGAGAATCAAACAACCAGTCATCTTCCTACATCGGAACAGACGTTAAGTTCGATAGACAGTCAGTCAGCTCACTCAGCAACTTCTATAACGGTAACGCAACACAGTTGAAGAGCATCTTCACAACATTCGCAAACGCAAAGATCGATGCAGCGGTTTACTGCCACTGCTGGGGCGGTGCTGATAGAACTGGTACAGCATTCTTCTTATTAGAAGGATTACTTGGTGTCAGCTATGCTGAGTGCTTAATGGACTATGAGTTCACATCATTCGACTCAATCCACACAAGAAGAAGAGATACGCAGGTTACAGACTACAACGGCTATAACTACAACTTCCCTTCACTCTTAAGCACAATCAAAGGCTCATCTTACTACTCATCAACCAAGACATTCAGTCAGATCTGCGAGGCTTGGTTAAAGGGCAAGGTCAAGATGACCGATGCAGAGATTACAGCCCTTAAGAACAACCTTTTAGAGGATTAATCACCAAACACAAAAGAAGAGGAGAACCGCATTCCTTTCGGCGGTACTCCTCTTTTTCTATGAATGTTTAGAATAGTTTACAAAATGTCAAACGTTGTAGTGTTGGTATTTTTGCCTTTGTTTTATAATCACCACATCAGGTTAGAAAAATGAAGAAGAGTGGCGGTTTGATGGTGTTTGCTTTTGTCGTTCTTTTAAGTGCGTGTTCAACAACGCCAACAGAATCATCAACACATCAAGAAGGCTCCAAAACAAGCGTTCTCGCCTCTTCTAGCATGGAATCCGTGAATTCTTACGAGGAAAAGGCTTCCGAGTCCTCAAGCGAGCAAAACACTTCTATAGAAGAACCTTCAGTTGAGTCATCTGAACAATCATCAATCGAATCATCTTCAATAACCTCTAGCGAATCTTCCGAACCGGTTAAAACTGAACCTGGTGTCGGCGATGTAATCAAGAGCTGGAGTTCGACCACTGATTACAATGGTTTGATTATGGAAACGTCAAACTCTTACGAGCACGGAAGAGGTTATAGGCAGGTGTTTAATGGATTTGGCAGAGATGATGAATGCTCTCTTTCGTATGACCTATATTGCGGAGACGGCAACACCGGATACATCACGACATCGGCTGCAAAATCTCAGTATTTCACTAAAAGTGATATCACAAACGGCTACATAGTCTCTCTTTACTACTATGTGGTCAAAGATGGAAACGTTGACTCTTTCCAACTTCAGGCGGTCTCTGAAAACTACGCCGATGAAATCTATGGTCAGAAAGTTATCGTTAACTCAGATGATGAGGAGCAGTGGAAGAGATTAACCGTCTCCTTTGACACGATTGATGACTTTAAATCGCTGAGGCTTATCTACAAGGTTAAAGACAAAACAAAAACAGCGGGATTCCTCATCGATGACATTGAAGTCACGATTGGAACGCCAACTGCGACAGATAAGAGGGAAGTCAAAACAGAGAGTCTTTATAAGAAATACGAAGACGACTTCAAGATTGGAACCTGCATGTCCGCCTATTCGATGAACAGCACAACTCTGAAGAACCTGACCACGACTCACTTTAATTCAATAACCCCGGAAAACGAGGGCAAACCGGAACAAACCCTTTCTCAAAGCGGTTGCCAAGCTCTTCTAAAAGAGAACATCGCTGGAGTCTCTGTCAAGACGAGCCCATACGACAGCATTTATAAATTCGCGGAATCAAACCACATGAAAGTAAGACATCACACTTTGGTGTGGCACTCACAGACTCCCGATTGGTTCTTCACTAAAGACTATACCGACAACGGTGAGCTTGTTTCTAAAGAAATCATGCTTATGAGAATGGAGAATTATATCCAGGCTACCCTCAGTGCCATGAATGACAAATATCCAGGTCTTGTCTATGCGATTGACGTTGCAAACGAAGCGATCGAATACGGCACAGTAAGAAAAAACAAGAATAAGTGGTATGACACGATAGGAAGCGACTATGTCTATTACGCCCTAAAGTTCGCCAAGAAATACAAAGCACCTTGGCAGGATCTCTACTACAACGATTACTCATATGACTTTGTGAGCAACAACTGCACATACGCTTTGAGCACGTTGCTCAAGAAGGCAATCGATGAAAAACTCGTTGATGGGCTTGGTATTCAGGGTCATCTTTTGGCCACCGCGAATATGGATACCATCATCAAAGACGCAAAGATGATTTATCAAAAAGGGCTGAAATGCCAGATTACTGAGTTGGATATTGGCATCTCAGACACCGAAGAAGCGAGCTACGAAAAACAAAGAGCGGCGTATAGCTCACTCATAACGAAGATATTAAAAGCCCACAAAAACAAAGAGGCGAATATCAACGCAATCGTTCTTTGGGGAGTATCAGACAATTATTCCTGGAGAAATGATGAATACCCGTTGCTGTTTGATTCCTCTTATCAGAAAAAACCGGCATACTACGCCTTCTATAACGCCAAAGAAAATATATAAAGCCCAGAAACCCTTTAAAAGCTGGGCAAAAAGAAGAAGAGGACCCTCATAACCCTTTCCATGAGCGGTCCTCTTTTTATCACTCTTTTATATATTTAAGACAGTAATCAGCCATGTGGTCTATAGACACTCTGCTCTCATCCAATAGCCACCTCAAGGTAAGGTTGAATAAAGCGCCGTAAAACAGGATTCGTTTCGTCTTTTCCTCTTCAGAGATGGTTTGTTCACCTGCGATTAATAGGGAGGTTATTTCATTCAGAGTTCTTCCTTGGAACCCCGCCATATACATCGTTTTGATGCTACGCTCATTATCTAAGAGATATTTGAAGTAATCCAAATACCACTTTCTCTTCTCTGAACGGACGCAATTGAAGTACTGCCCAACGTCATCTTTGGCTTTTTGATAAAAGTCGTGGGTTATGTCTGCGATAACGTCATCTTTGCTTTTGTAGTTTCGATAAAAGCCCATTCTGGAAACGCCAGCCGTATTACATATATCGGTGATGAATATCTTGTCATATTCCTCGGTTTCCATCAGTTTAAGCAACGCAGCCGTAACAGATTCTTTTAGAATCTTATTTTGCTCAATGTTATTGTCATTAACTCTGCCCATTACAAAAACCTCATATCTGTAACACCTAAAAAGTAGGATTAGATAACTATGTTATAATTTGCGATGTTACAGATGTAAAGTCTAAAGGAGATTTTTATATGGAAATTAAAAACGTAGTTGTAGCAGGAGGCGGCGTCCTTGGATCACAAATCGCATTCCAGGCAGCCTATTGCGGATACAATGTCACAATCTGGCTTCGTAGCGAAGGCTCAATCGGTCGCACACAGCCAAAGATCGATGGATTGAAGAAAACATACATCGAGACAATCGAATTAATGGATACACCAGAGGGCAAGAACCCAAATGTTTGGTGCAGAGGCATCGCTGATGTTGAGACATTCAACAAGGCTGAATGCTTAGAGAAGGTCGAGAAAGCATACGCGAACATAAAACTCGAACTCGACATGGCAAAAGCGGTGGAAGACGCAGATGTCGTCATAGAATCCATGGCAGAAATCACCGACGAGAAGATTGATTTCTATAAGAAACTCGCACCATTAATGCCAGAGAAGACAATCCTTTTAACAAATTCATCAACCCTTCTCCCATCAACCTTCGCAAAGGTTACTGGAAGAGCGGACAAATACATGTCATTGCATTTTGCTAACTCCATTTGGAAGAACAACATCACCGAAGTCATGATGCAGCCTGCAAGCGATCCAAAGATCTTCGATGAAGTCATCGCATTCGCAAATGGAATCAGAATGATAGCCTTACCTGTATTGAAGGAGAAGAACGGATATCTCCTAAACTCTATGCTCGTTCCTTTCCTTCTTTCCGGTATGGATTTAGTCGCTAACGGCGTCTCCGATCCTAAGAGTGTTGACATCGCTTGGATGAAGGGAACAGGTGCTCCGAAAGGACCGTTCCTCATCATTGATACAGTCGGTGTCCAGACGGCATACAATATTGTTTCACAATATCAAAAAGTCCCAGGACTCTTAAGCCCGCTCCTCAAGAAGATGATGCTTCCATATAACTACAAGGCAATGCTTGCCATGCTCAAGAAGTACATCGATGAAGGCAAGCTCGGCAAGATGGCTGGCAAAGGCTTCTACGATTACGACGAGAACAAGAACCCAATTCTTTAATTACAACTAGACCGTCAGATGGCGGTCTTTTTTGTGCTATCATTACACCGATGGAAAATAACGATATCAAAATCTTGTACGAAGATAGAGCGATGGTGGTGGTTGTAAAACCATGTGGTATGCCATCCCAGCCAGACCCATCCGGCAAGGCAGATATGCTCTCAATCTTAAATGATAAATATCATGATATTTTCCTTGTCCATAGACTTGATACCTCAACCGGCGGACTTATGGTCTACGCAAGAGGAAAGAAGCCTGCAGGCATCTTATCTCAACAGGTTCAGGACCACGAAGTCTTTAAAAAGACCTATCTTGTAGCGTTAGAGAAGGCTCCAGAATCACCTGAAGGCGAACTCGTGGATTATCTCTATCACGACAAGAGACAGAACAAGTCATTCGTTGTTAAATCTGATAGAAAAGGCTCTAAAGAAGCGAGACTTACCTATAAGGTACTTAAGTCAAATGAGGATGGTCACTCACTCGTGGAAGTTAGGCTTCATACCGGAAGAAGCCATCAGATCAGAGTCCAGTTTGCCTCTAGAAAGACGCCTGTCTATGGCGATGGCAAATATGGGGCAAGATGTAAAATGAAAGGCTTTGCCTTATGGTCATCTAAAATGGAGATCAAACACCCGTTCACGAACAAGGTGATGGAATTTGAATACTCACCTGACTTCACTCAAATACCTTGGTCAGAATTCAACGATTAAAGAACCGTCTATTAAGGCGGTTTTTCTTATTGAAAAGGCTATCAAGGGAAACGAATTTTATAACACTTGAAATATGTGGTGGTCTTGCTATTATCCTTTCGAAGAAAAGGAGCGATTTATGGACAAGATTAAGATGAAGACGCCGTTGGTCGAGATGGACGGCGATGAAATGACAAGGATCCTTTGGGGATGGATTAAGGAAATTCTCATTGAACCATATGTTGATTTAAAGACCGAATACTATGACTTAGGTTTGCCTTATAGAGATGAGACAGATGACAAAGTCACGATGGACTCCGCTCTCGCAAACAAGAAGTACGGAGTTGCGGTCAAATGTGCAACAATCACACCAAACGCTCAGAGAGTTGAGGAATATCATCTTAAAAAGATGTGGAAGTCTCCAAACGGCACAATCAGAAGAGTGTTAGATGGCACTGTCTTCCGTAAACCAATCCTCGTTAAAGGCATCAGCCCATATATCCCAACTTGGACACATCCAATTGCTCTTGCAAGACACGCATATGGAGACATTTACAACTCTGTTGAAGAGAAAGTTTCCGCAGGAGAACAGGCATATTTACTCATCACCGATAAAGATGGAAATGAGATCAGAAGACAGTTAATTCATGATTTCACCAAAGGTGATGGTGTTGTTCAGGGACAGCATAACCTTGATGAATCAATCAAATCGTTCGCTAAAAGCTGTTTTGCATATGCTCTTGAGAACAAGGTAAATATGATCTTTGCGGCAAAAGATACCATCTCAAAGACTTACGACCACAGATTTAAGGACATCTTTAACGAAATATTCGACAAAGAGTACAAGGACCCATTCGAGAAGGCTGGAATTACATTCTTATACACACTTATTGATGACGCTGTCGCTCGCGTAGTCAAGAGTGATGGCAACATCCTCTGGGCTTGCAAGAACTACGATGGAGACGTCATGTCAGACATGGTTGCAACAGCCTATGGTTCCCTTGGTATGATGTCATCGGTCTTGGTATCTCCAGATGGCAACTACGAATATGAAGCTGCTCACGGAACAGTCACAAGACACTACTACAAGTATCTTAAGGGTGAAGAGACCTCAACCAACTCGGTTGCAACGATCTTTGCTTGGACAGGCGCACTCTACAAGCGTGGTGAATTGGATAACCTCCCAGACCTCATGGCATTTGCCCAGAAGCTTGAGAAAGCAACAATAGAAACAATCGAGGCCGGTGAAATGACAGGTGATTTGGTATCACTCTTCAAGAGCGAAGGCGTCACAGTCAAGAAGCTCAATTCAAGAGAGTTCCTCGAAGCAATCGCCAAGAGATTATAATAAACAACAGATAAAGGCCACCGAATGGTGGTCTTTCTTATTTTAGGCACCTCTCGAACATGAGGGCTATTTCATTCATGAGTTCTTCATCTACCTCGCTATATAAGTGGTGGTCCACACTAGCGACATATGATCTGAGGGTATTTATATCTTTTTTGTATTCCTTCATTTGCTCATCGACTTCTTTTCTGTAGATAACCGACCTTTCTGAGTGCCAGATATTGTCATGACCTCCTCGGTCTCCATCTCTGAAGAAGAACTGAACGTATGGATTGATAATCTCATCTTCGTGAGCGGCAACAGACGTTCCCTTCATCGTGATGACTTTATCGGTTAACCCTTGGGCGATTAAATATGGGATGAATCTAGCGTTAATTCCCTTAACGCCGTTGTAGTTAACATAGTCGCCAAACTTGTCTTTTTGATATTTATCAAACATTGGCTTATTGGAGTCTGCGATGTGGGCGATGTATTCCCCGCCTTTATCAACCATCATGTTATAAGCATCGTTCATAGGCGCCAATGCGGCGACCGCTTTTACGTTCTTTTTAAGCGAACTGATCGATGTTACGGCAAAGCCGCCCCAGCTGTGTCCGATGAGGAACAGCGGTTGTGAACTGAATCTTGGGGTTTTGAGCACATAATCAAGCACGTGATCCAAATCAACGAGAGACTCACTCATGCCAACGCAGCTATCGCCTCCCGATTCATAAGTGCCTTTGTAATTAAATCCAAGGACATTGAAGCCTCTCTTAACCATCCATTCGATGATAGGGAGATAGTCATCGTTTCCTGAATGCAATCCATGACAAACGATGACCAAACCTTTGTTAAGGCCGGATTTGTAATAATACGACGCGAGTGGAACGCCATCAGAATCTATTGTGAACTCTTCCCTGGTTAACCTGCCTTTGTATCGTTCTATGCAGTATTCACCGGGATAAAGTGTGTAATCAGGCCTCTTGTATCGTTTGAAAGCAATCTCGTACACCGCGAGTGGTGCGACTGTGTTCGTCATTTTGAACGCGGTCTTGGCTACGTTTAAAAATGCCCGCTTTCTGCTGCTCTTCTCATCCATACCATAAGTATAAGAAAAACACACCGGACCACAAAGCCCGATGTGTTCGACTTATAGTAGAGATTCGTATTCTCCAAAGGAGAACAAGAGGTTCTCTTTCTTGTGGGAGTCACTGGATAAGATAAACTTACCGCCCTTAGATTTGATATATTCAATCATCTTTAATGATGGGTATGGCTCAATGCGGTATCCACGACCAATCGCGCCTGTATTGATTTCGAACGGAACGCCCTCTAACACAAGCCTATCAACTGCGGATTTCCACGCTTTGACATATCTTTCGTCATCTTCGTCGAAGAATGGTGCTTTCTTGTTCCATTTGCTGACTACGTCGAAGTGGCCGATTATCGTTGCCTTCGTTTTCTTAACAACCTCGGCCTCTAGCTTGAAGTAATCCTCAAGCATCGCATATGGATCGCCGCCATATTCCTCTAGTAGAGCGTCTATTTCTTCTCTCTTATCATCCACAGAATAGTATTTACCGTTCTTATACACCGCATGGACTGAACCGATCACATAATCGAGGGGTGGTAGTTCAACATCCGTGAAGTAATCTGCCTCCACACCGATTTTGATGCTGATAACGTCTTTATATTTCTCTTTTAGAGAAGTTATCTCTTCAATAAAGGTAGGAATATTTACTTCTTTGATTGCCCAGCCGTCACCAAAAGGACATGGTGAGTGGAATAGTATTCCAATCTCCTCCATTCCCTTTTCGATAGCGGTTTTCACCAATTCTTCAGGTGAATTCTCTCCATCGCAGTAATAGCTATGTACGTGGTAATCGGCTCTAATCATTATTTTGTCATCTTTTCCTGTTTCACTTTGTGGTCGATAACGTGTCTTGAAGCGAGTTCATCACGGATATCATCTAAAGAGATGCCGGCCTCGACCATCAATACCATCACGTGGTAGGCAAGGTCAGAGATTTCATAGATTGTCTCTTTCTTGTCTTCTGCCTTCGCGGCGATGATAACTTCAGTGGACTCTTCGCCGACCTTCTTTAGAATCTTATCCAAACCTTTATTGAATAAGTATGTGGTGTATGAGCCTTCCTGTGGATTGGTCTTTCTGCCCTCAATCAAATCCATGAGACCCTGATATGTCCAATCATTCAATTCCTCTGACTGATAGACGACATTGTCGTTATCAAAGCAGGAATCCGTATTTAAGTGGCATGCAGGCCCGTCTTTAGAGACAAGGACAACTAATGCGTCTTTATCGCAATCGGCCGTTATAGAGACGATATGCTGGTAATTTCCGCTTGTTTCGCCTTTGAGCCAGAGTTCCTGACGGCTTCTAGAATAAAAACAGGTCAATCCTTTCTCCATTGAGACCTTTAAGCTCTCTTTGTTCATATATGCGACGGTTAAGACTTTTCTCGTCTTCACGTCCTGGACGATTGCAGGGATCAATCCCTTCTCATCAAAATTAAGTTCATCTACTTTAATCATAATCTGACCTCTATTCCTTGTTTCTTCATCTCGTTTTTGAGTTCGACAATCTCTACTTCTTTGAAGTGGAAGATGCTCGCGGCTAATCCCGCATCGATTGTCGGTATCGCTTTAAATAAATCTATGAAGTCCTGAATTGAACCCGCTCCACCTGATGCGATGACCGGTACGTTCACCAACTTGCACACTTTATCCAAGAGTTCTAAATCGAACCCTTTCTTAACTCCATCTGTGTCTATTGAGTTAACGACGATTTCTCCGGCACCCAACTCAACTCCGTTCTTTATCCATGATAATGCTTCGATCCCGGTATCTTCTCTGCCGCCTTTGGCGAATACGTGGAATTCTCCGTTCACTCGCTTAACGTCTACCGATAGGACAACACATTGGCTTCCGTATAATTCAGCGGCCTCTTTTATTAGTTGAGGATTCCTTATCGCACCTGAGTTGACGCTTACTTTATCCGCGCCACACTTGAGGACTCTATCGAAATCCTGAACGGTATTGATTCCTCCTCCAACCGTTAGAGGTATAAATACCTTCTTTGCGGTTTCAGTGAGGATATCGGTGAACAGTTTTCTTCCATCACTTGAAGCGGTGATGTCATAGAAGACAAGCTCATCAGCGCCGCATGAGGAGTAGTACTCCGCTAAAGCGACAGGCGAATCAACATCATTTAATCCTTTGAAATTAACGCCTTTAACGACCCTTCCATCTCGGACGTCGAGGCATGGTATTATTCGTTTAGTTATCATTGCATACCTCCATGGCCTCTTTCAGGTCTATCGCTTTGATGTAATAGGCCTTTCCGATTATTGCCCCGTACATGTTCATCGCTTTCAATTGTTTAACATCATCTAAAGATGAAACACCTCCAGATGCTGTGATCTGTATATTGAATCTCTCAGACAACTCTTTGTATAAGAGGAGATTCGTTCCTTTCATCGCACCATCTTTTGAGATGTCTGTTGCGATGACTGTTTTAACGCCCAACTTTTCAAGTTTCTCCATGAAAGTGAATGCGTCCACAGTGGATTTCTCTTTCCAACCTTTGATTGCGACCATTCCGTCTTTGATATCGACTCCAACCGCAATCTTCTCTCCGTATTTCTTCAATGATGTTTCAAGTAATTCAGGGTCATTGATTGCAGATGTTCCCAATATGACTCTATCGATACCGTTAGATAAATATCTATCTATGACCTCCATTGAGCGGATTCCTCCACCGACCTCGACGAAGAGACCGGACATCTTTTTAATCTTTAATATTGTTTCTAAGTTAGGAGTGGTGCCATCCCTAGCGCCTTCCAAATCAACAAGGTGGATTGCAGTCGCGCCGCACGCTTTGAAATCTAAAGCGATCTCTTCAGGGTGTTCTGAATAGACGGTCATTTGATCGTAGTCACCCTTATAGAGTCTTACCGCTTTCTTGTCGATTAAGTCGATGGCTGGGAATAGTATCATAAGTCTCCTTATAACTCTGAGAATGCTTTGAGTATCTTTAGTCCGACATCCCCGGATTTCTCTGGGTGGAACTGGCATCCGTAGACATTGCCTTTCTCTACCGATGCTGTCAGATTAGCTCCATATTCACAGGTGGATGTCGTGTTCTCCTCACACTCACTAGCGAAGTAGGAGTGTACAAAGTACACATAGTCACCGTTTTTGATGTATTTGAACAGTTTTGTCTCATTCTTGAAGTTGAGTGCATTCCATCCAATCTGTGGGATCTTGTATTCGCTAGATACCACACTTGCGATAGGAATGACCTTACCTGAGATAAGACCTAAACCGTCATGCTCTCCGAATTCATAACTCTTGTCGAATAAGAGCTGCATTCCTAGACATATGCCAAGTATCGGAGTGCCTTTCCTAACAACCTCACGGACGGCTTCTTCCATCCCTGATGATTTGAGTTTGTCCTTGGCGTCTTTGAACGCTCCAACTCCAGGAAGGACAACATGGTCTGCTTTAAGTATCTCTTCTTTAGAAGAAGTAATTACTGCGTCATATCCAATTGCCTTGAATGAAGAAGTTAATGAGAAGAGGTTTCCAACCCCGTAATCAATGATCGCAATCATTAGAGGACACCTTTGGTGGATGGTATTTCATCCTTGTATTCTTCTTGGATTGTAAGAGCCTGATTCAAAGACCTTGCAAAGCTCTTGAATGTCCCCTCGATGATGTGGTGGGTGTTGGTGCCTGCCAACTGGTCGATGTGGAGGGTGATTGGGAAGTTTCTCACGAACCCGAGGAAGAATTCCTGAACGAGCTCTGTGTCAAACGTTCCAACGCTTGGTGAAGGAATCTTCAATCCATATCCGAGATAATCCCTTCCACTGACATCGATAGCGGTGAGAATCATCGTCTCGTCCATCGGCAAGATGAAGAATCCGTATCTTGTGATACCCTTCTTATCTCCAACCGCATTCTTGAAGGCTTGGCCTAGAGCAATGCCAACATCCTCTGTTGTGTGGTGGGCATCAACATCGATATCCCCGTCGCAGATGACCTTAAGGTCAAAACGGCCGTGCTTAGCGAATAATGTGAGCATGTGATTGAGGAAACCGACTTTGGTGTCAATCTCGCTTACGCCTGTTCCATCGACATTGAGTTCAATCTGGATTTTGGTTTCAGCGGTATCTCTTTTGATGCTGGACTGTCTCATAATAGCCTCCTAGATTATTTCTTTGATTGCCTTCAATAAGGCATCCATGTTTTCTTTTATTCCGATTGTGATTCGGACGTATTCTTTGATTCTTTCTTGTTTGAAGTGGCGGACAAGTATTCCCTTTTCCTTAAGTGTTAAGTAGAGGGTCTCGCCTGACACTTTTGAACATTTGGCAAACACGAAGTTCGTGGTGCTTGGTAGAACCTCAAATCCAAGTGATTCGAGTTCCTTGGTTAAGTAGGTCCTGTTCTCCATGATCTCTTTGCACTTTGCTTTGGTGTAATCCTCGTTTTCGAGGGTTGCGATACCAGCAGCAAGAGTCATTGAGTTCACGTTATATGGGCTGATGGAGTAGCGGAGTGTGTTCAAGTCTTTGATCAACTCCTCATCAGCGATGCAGAAGCCAAGTCTTGCTCCTGCCATGAAGCGGGATTTGGAGAATGTCTGAGTGACCACCAAGTTCTTGTATTTCTTAACGAGTGGAACTGATGATTCTCCTCCGAAATCGACATATGCCTCATCGATCATGACGATTGATGTTGGATTGGCTTTGATGATTGCCTCAACCTTATCGAGTGACAAGGCTATGCCTGTTGGTGCGTTAGGGTTTGCGATGACAATCATCTTTCCTGAGCACACGTAATCATTGATGCCGATTGTGAAGTCCTCTTTTAGAGGAATTGTTGTATATGGGACGTTGTTCACGTCTGCGAATACCTTATAGAATCCGTATGTGATGTCTGGGAAGACGAGCTCCTTAGCAAACGCCATAATGACGTAGTTTAATATTTCATCAGAACCGCTTCCTAGCATGATTTGGTTCTCGTTGACGTTATAGACTTCCGCCAACTTGACCCTCATCTTCTTGCATTCAGGATCGGAGTATAACTTGAGCTTAGGAACCTCATTCTCAATTGCCTTCATGACTGCAGGGCAAGGGGAGAATGGAGATTCGTTTGTGTTCAGTTTGATATACTGCTGATCTTTAGGCTGCTCACCAGGGACATATGGAACTAGGTTCTTATATTTCTCTAGCAAAAACTTACTCATCTTCTAAACGGATAACAGCGCTCTTGGCGTGGCCTGTTAAGCCCTCTTTTGTAGCGAACTCTGCAATGTCATAAGCGACTTTAGCTAGAGCACCCTTTGTGTAGTATGTGTACTGTGTCTTTTTGACAAAGTCATCAACCGATAATGGGGATGAGAACTTAGCGGATCCACTTGTTGGGAGGGTGTGGTTAGGTCCTGCGAAGTAATCACCCAATGCCTCTGGGCAATTTCTTCCCATGAAGATGCTTCCTGCGTGGCGGATTGAATCTAAGTAATCGAATGGATTATCAACGCATAACTCAAGGTGTTCTGGAGCGATTTCATTCGCAATATCAATTGCCTTCATCAAATCGTCAGCGACGATGATTTTTCCGTTGTTATCTATAGATACTCTAGCGATTTCCGCTCTATCAAGAAGTGGGATCTGTCTCTCTAATTCAGCACTGACCGCTTTAGCAAGCTCCATTGAGTCTGTGACGAGAACCGCGCTTGCCATCTTATCGTGCTCAGCCTGTGATAGAAGGTCTGCTGCGACGTATTTTGGATTTGATTTTCCATCTGCTACGACAAGGATTTCGCTAGGTCCGGCGATCATGTCGATTGAGACCTGACCGAACACCTGTTTCTTTGCCTCAGCGACAAATGCGTTGCCTGGGCCAACAATCTTGTCTACCTTTGGTACTGATTCGGTTCCATAGGCCAACGCTGCGATTGCCTGAGCGCCTCCGACTTTGACGATTTTATCGATTCCTGCAACATATGCGGCTGCAAGAATTACTGGATTAACCTTTCCATCCTTTCCTGGAGGGGTGACCATGACGACTTCTTTTACACCTGCAATTTTAGCTGGGATTGAATCCATTAAGACGGTTGATGGATAAGCGGCTGTTCCGCCCGGGACATATAAGCCAGCCTTATCAACCGGGATAACTTTCTGTCCAATTACGATTCCTTCTTCATCATTAATGATGAATGAGTTGCGAACCTGTCTCTCGTGGAATTTTGTGATGTTTTTGGCAGCGCTCTTGAGAATCTCGATGAACTTAGGTTCAACAAGAGTTAATGCCTCATCGATCTCCTCTTTAGTGACGATAAGCGATGACAACTCGGCCTTGTCGAACTTTGCGGTGTATTCGAATAACGCTTTGTCTTTGTTCTTCTTAACGTTTTCTATTATGTCTCTGACTATTGCCTCGACGTTCACGGTAGGAACTGTGCGGGCGAAGATCTCATCATTTGAGACTTCGTTTACATCTAAGATTTTGATCATTTTTCTTCCTCCATGAGCTTTGCGAGATTGTTTACAAGCTTATCGATTTGTTCTTTCTTGAAGCCGTAGCTTGTTTTGTTAACGATGAATCTTGCGCTTAATGGGACGATTTCCTGGATTACTTCCAAATCATTCTCTTTAAGCGTTGTTCCGGTTTCGACGATATCGACGATAACGTCTGACAAACCGAGTATCGGCGCGATTTCGATCGAGCCATTCAAATGAATGATGTCGATATCTCTACCGATTGATGAGTAGTAGGACTTTGCGATGTTTGTGAACTTGGTCGCTACTCTAAGTGGTCTTTTTGGATTATCTACATAACCCTTCTTTGCAGCGACGCACATTCTGCATTTGCCTGTATCTAAATCCAGTAACTCATAGATATCAGGCTCGTATTCGAGAAGGATGTCTTTTCCAGCTACGCCTACGTCTGCCGCGCCACGTTCAACATATACTGCGACATCGCTTGGTTTGACCCAGAAGTATCTGACTCCAACCTCTTCGTTCTCGAAGATTAGTTTTCTGTTGTTCTCTTTGATTGATGGGCAAGGATATCCGGAAGCCTCAAACTTCGCGTATACCTTTTCACCAAGTCTTCCTTTAGGAAGCGCTACATTTAACATTTTCATATATTGCCCCCTTTAGTTCTCTAACATGAAGTCGAGTAAATCGAGATAGACAGCGAATCCGATGGATGTTGCTCTCTTATGCATCTTCTTCATGAGTTTGTCGTACTGTCCACCTGAGAGGACTGCGCTTGGAACACCTTCGACATATCCTTTGAAGATGATTCCGTTGTAGTAGGAGATGTCCGCTGAGACCGAGAAGTCGATTACGACATTATCATTAAGTCCTGCGACAGCCTCCTTTAAATTTAAGAATGCTTCATATGCGCCCACTCTCTTGGCGATAGGTTCAATCATGGTTAATGCAACTGATGGTGAAGCGGAGATTTTAAGTAAATCAAGGAGGGCTTCATTACCCTCTGGGTATTTAGCCTTGATTCCGTGTACGTTTTTCTCACTTACCAAAGTGATTAATTCATTAATCTCAGATCTGACATCTGTGATTTTCTTCATGCATGCCACCAAGATATCGAGTGAGCTGACTGTCAATAACGATGAATCAGAGACCAATTCAAGTGACTTGAGGGCTAAGGTTAAGACCTCGTTGATGTTCTCATTCTTAACATCGCCGATGCACTCAACTCCGTTCTGAAGCATCTCTTTGAACGAATTAGAGCCTTTAGCGACCCTATATACCGATTCGTCATAGCAGAGCTTTGAGAGTTTATCGCTCTCTTTATAGTTTTTAACTATAGATAAGGTGACGTCTGGTTTTAACGCCATCAATTTGCCGTTTGTGTCCGTGAATGTGATGACCTGGTCGGATACGAGGAAGTCCTTCTTGTTGCTGTACAGATCGTACTCCTCGAATTTGCTCATCTTGTAGAGGTCATAGCCATTATTGATATAGAGGCTTCTTAATGCGTATATGACCTTTTCTGTGTTTGTTAATACGTTGATATCGAAGTCCATGTTATTCGTCGCCTTTCAATGATTTGATAGCGGCTTTATATCCGCCGTCTCCGTAGTTAAGGCAACGGGCGACTCTAGAGATTGTTGCAGCGGAAGTGCCAATCTTCTTTGTGATGTTTTCGTAGCTTTCACCCTGGTCTAACAATATTGCGGTATCGAGTCTCTTAGCCATTTCGTTGATTTCCTTGATTGTGAGGACATCCTCGAAAAACTTATAACACTCATCGACATCCTTAAGTTTAAGGATTGCCTCGAATAACTGATCAATTGATGCGTTCTTTATGCTAACCATAACTAGCCTCCTATCAATTTTGTTTCACCATTTTAGTACTTTAGTGTGATGAAGTGAAAGAGTAAATTGATGTAATCGTTTTCAGATTGGATTATCACGCCTGCTAGATATCCAAAAATAACGTAATTCATCTATGACTTTCGTGGTTTTTCTAACTAAATGTAATACAAATATCCATTTGAATAACACTATGTAAGATACAGAAGTTGGTTTTTTGTTCGTTTTATAGTCTTATATTTAATTTATTAAATATATGCTACATATAACATTTATTGCACATTTTGTCTAACAACACCTCATTTTCTAAAATTAACCGCTATTTTTATAGACAATCTTTGGATTTTCCGTTGTCAAAGATGTTTTATTTACAATATGTAACAAAATGTAATTGTTTTTCTTTTCGCACACATAATAAGATGAAGTATCACTATAAAGGAAAGGAACATAAATATGAAAAGGAAAACACTAATTCCTCTTTTCTTGGCTGGTATGGTTTTGCCGATGGCTTTATCAATTACCTTATCCGGTCGAGAAGCAGCCAGAGCTAGTGCGGCGTTCATCGGTGAGTATTCCACGAAGAACGACTACATCGCTCATGGCACAGACTTGAACGGTCGTATGGCCGACGAGGGTTTCGTTCTCTTAAAGAATGACGGTACCCTTCCACTTCCAAAAGGCGCAAAGCTTTCGGTTGTTGGAAAATCTTCAATCAACCTCGCACGTGGTGGTGCAGGTTCGGGTTCTGGCTCCATTACATCTGGTGTCACAGGAATCGATTTGCAGAAGTCTTTGACGGACGCCGGATTTGAGCTTAACGCCGATCTCACAACGTTCTACAACGACAAGACATTATCAGGTAGCGGACGTACCAATGGTAACACAAGCTGGAGAGGTCTCTCCCAGGTTACAGTTGGTGAAACACCAATGTCCAGCTATTCAGCAGAGTTGCTCGCCACAATGGACACCTATAATGATGCAATTCTTCAGGTCATTACTCGTGAAGGTTCAGAAGGTTGTGACGTTAAGGCAATCGACTGCCGTGACAACAACACAGAGTACGGACTCACAACAAAGCACGCTCTTGAATTGTCAGACAACGAGCAGGCTTTATTGGATGAGGCAAAGAAGCACACAGATCACGTCGTTATCATCATCAACTCATCAAACATCTTTGAGTGTGATGCGTTGTTAAAAGATCCTAAGGTTGCAGGCATCCTTTGGATCGGTAACCCAGGAGACGTCGGCGCAGGCGCTGTCGGCAGAATCCTCTGCGGTGATGTCAACCCATCAGGTCACACAGTTGACACATGGACACGCGACTTCACAAAGGACCCAGTCTTCCAGAACTGGTCAGACAACCAGCAGCACAACCCAGCAGTTAACCAGACTGCAGAGTCAGGCGCACACCAAGGATATGCCCCATTAGACACAATGCTTACCGCCGATGGCAAGCCAATGAAGTCCTTTGGTACATACAAAGCTTACACAGACTATGAAAACATCCCATACGGCGCTGATGCTTCATTAACACAGCTCCCAAAGCAGTGGGCAATCGATAACAAGGTCATGCCAGGCGGCGTCAACGGCGTTAAACCAGCAGCTTATGTTTCATACGAAGAAGGTATCTACATGGATTACCGTTACTATGAAACAAAGTATGCAGACATGGCAGCAAAAGACAAGACAGCCGCAGATGCATGGTATGCAGGTGAGGAAGGCGTCGTCTTCCCATTCGGCTATGGCTTATCCTACACGACATTCAAGCAGGAAATCGTCAGAGTCAAACCTCACAAGAACAACGAATTAACAAAGGATGACGATGTCATTGAATTATCTGTTAAGGTCACAAACACAGGTAAGGTCGCAGGTAAGGATGCAGTCCAGCTTTACTGGAGAGCACCATACACAAAGGGTGGCATCGAGAAAGCAGATCGTGTCTTATGCGCATTCGACAAGACCGAGACAATCGCTCCAGGCAAGTCAGAGATCGTCAACTTGAAGTTCCACCTCCAGGATGTCGCAAACTATGACACCAACGACTCAAATAAGAACGGCCACAAAGGATATGAGCTCGACGGCGGAACATACAACGTCATGCTCGGTAAGAACGCTCATGAAATCTATGAGGAAATCTCATACACAATCGGCGCAAAGGGCATCCAGTACACAACAGACCGTTTCACAGGCCATGAAGTCAAGAACCGCTTCACAGACAGAGGCTTCCACAACACAATGCCGGGTGAAAACGACATCGAATTCACACAGTTCAGCCGTGCAGACTTCGAGGGAACATTCCCAACACATCCAACAGATGCTGACAGAAGAGTCAAAGCAGGTTCAAGATTCGAAGAATTCTTAACAACACCATTCAACATCAGCCAGCTCGACAGCGACAAGAACTTCGAGACAATCCCAGAAGAAGCTTATAAGACTAAAGCAGACGCAGACGCGGGCAAATGGTCACAGCAGGAAACAACTCTTGCACAACCATTCCGCACACAGCTTAAAGAGATGAAGAACGTTCCTCTCGGAGATGCTAAGTGGGAATCATTCATCAATGAGTTCACATGGGCAGAAATGATGAAGATCCTTGAGACAAACGCAATGGCATCTCCAGCAATCAACGAAATCGGAAAGCCACGTTTCTCAGAAGGTGATGGACCACAGAAGTTCAGCATCATGTGGTGGGTCTCCTCACCAATCGTTGCAGCAACTTGGAACCCAAGACTCGCACACGAACAGGGCGAAGCAATCGGTATGGAAGCTCACATCAACAATAAGTCAGGTTGGTGGGGCCCAGGTGTCAACACACACCGTTCACCATTCGGCGGCCGTAACTTCGAGTACTATTCAGCAGACCCATTCTTAATGGGTAGAATGGCAGCTCAGGTCATCGAAGCAGTCTCAGACGCAGGCGTTTATGTCTACCTCAAGCACTTCGCTGTCAACGACCAGGAGAAGAACCGTGAATCCGGCATCTCATTCTTAAACGAACAGACATTGAGAGAAATCTACCTCAAGTCATTCCAGATGGTCTTCGAAGAAGCTAAGCCAATGGGCGTCATGTCTTCTTACAACCGTATCGGTTTGATGGAAACAGCAGGCAGCTATCCTCTCTTAACAGAAGTCATGCGTGGTGAATGGGGCTTCAAGGGCTCAGTCTTATCAGATATGACTCACTCAAACAACACATACATCGACTTCGGATGCTATGAGAACGTCACAGAGCGTATCCTCGCAGGATGTAACGCACAGCTCGACCAGAACGGCGGCTTCGGTGGAAGAGTCCAGCCAAAGTGGGATTCAACACTCCATGCTCCAGCATATGAGAAAGATGGCCAGAAAGTCGTCTCATACTCATTCTGGTATGCAGCTAGAAAAGCCATGATTGAGCACTTATACATGTCATCAAGAACAGTTGCAATGAACAGAGGCATCACAACACAGGTCGATGCACCAGACGCAACAGCAACAGTCGGCAAGTATGCATATTACGACGTCGAAGAATTAGCAACACTCAAGCTCGGAACCGAGTACAACGGCGGAACAATCAAGAGCATCGACAGATTCACTCTCGAGAACCGTCAGGCATTACCAGAAGGAGTCAAGTTCTCCGAAGGTGCTATCTACGGATACTTCAAAGAAGCGGGCTTATACAGATTCGACATCGTCGCACATGTCGTCATTGAGACAACAACAGTCGTCGAAGAGGTCGAAACAAAGGTCGAATCAGACTTAGATCTCGGTGTCGCACTCGTCATCAAAGTCTCACCAGACGAAACAACAAACAATGGCATCGATCCAATTGCAGCAAAAACAGTGGAAGAGCCATCAACTCAGAGAACAACAGTTCAGAACGCAAACCAGGATGCAGCAGAGTCAAAAGGCTGTGCAGGATCACTCGTCGCAACCTCAACTCTTGCATCAATCGCATTCGGTTCAGCATTACTCGCTGTTCTTCGCAAGAGAAATGAAGAATAATCGCATCGATTAGAAAGGAATAAAACCATGAAAAAGAATACATTACTCAAACTCATGTCCTTAGTGGTCGTTGCGGGACTCGCTGGATGCGCAAAACCAAAACCATCAAGCAGCGAACCAAAACCAGATGACCCAACCACAAGTGAAGTAACAACCTCCGAACAGGAGAAGACATCTTCAGAGGAAAAGACCTCATCTGAGGAGAAAACATCATCCGAAGAGAAGACATCTTCAGAGGAGAAGACCTCATCAAGCCAGCAGGCACATGAGCACAACTTCGGCGCCTACACATACGATAAAGGCACTCACGTAAGAACATGCGCTTGTGGCGAAGAAGAGCGTGAAGAACACGTCTTCGAAAAACAGCCAACCTGCAAAGACGCAACATGCCAGGAAAAAGGACTTCTCGTTGAGAAGTGCAAAGTCTGCGGATACGTCAAGCAGGAAGTCACACCAAAGATCGATCACATTTATGCGGTCGATTCAGAAGCATCAACTGACGCAACATGTACAACAGCTGGAAAAGTCGTCCAGAAGTGCACAATGTGCGGTGATACAAACGAAATCGCAGTCGCTGCTCTCGGACACGTTTGGGAAGCTGATCCAACAGACCCAAGAAACGCAGAACCAACACACTTATCAGACGGAATCAATGTCGACAAGTGCACACGTTGCGGCGATACTCAGGAAGTTCACACAAACCCAGTCCCACACACATGGGCATTAGATGGCGCAACCTCAACTACAGCATCCGGAAAGACAGTCACAAAGTGGAGATGCGAATGTAATGCAGTGTCTTACACAATGCAGGCATACGACTTCGACTTCTTAACATCAGGCTCTAACGCTGTTGCTGATGGCTACACAGCAGGAACAGATGCTGGCAACGAAGGTGGTATCCGTATCGCTGGTAATGGCAACATGATGTGGAAGATGCCAGTCGGCGCAGCAGGAACATATTACTTCTCAGCTTGTGCTAACTACGCTCCATCATCAATTTCAGGAACACAGATCCAGCAGAAGAACGCTGTCACAGTCAACGGCGCAGCAACCGAGCTCCTCGTCAGCGGAACATACGCAAACATCGGTCTCAAGAACGGTTCATTCACCGAAATCAGAATGGCTAAGTTCGAAGTCACCGAAGAAATGGCTAACACAGAGCTTGAAATCGCAATCACTCAGAAGAACTCATCACGTCTCTATTGGGGCGACTATGTGAGACTCACACCAGCTGAGCCAGAAGCACCTCATGTTCACGCATTCACTTATGGCGATGCAGTCACAGCAGAAGGCGAGTCAACATACAGACCAGGAACCTGTGAGTGTGGAAAGAAAGCCATCAAGATCAGTGCAGCTCAGGATGTCAACAGCTTCATCACAGCAGAAGGCGGCAAGCTTCCAAGAGGAGCATCCAGCTATGATGGAACAAAGATTGCTAAATACTCATTCACATTAAGTGAAGCAATCAAGGGACACCTCCAGGCTGTCGTCTCTGTTGACAGCGCAGCTAACTGCTCAGAAGCAAACGGCTATTCCTACTACACAGGAAAAGTCTCTGGCGCAACACAGAAAGTCCTCCAAGACGGAACAACAAACACTGTCATGACAGTCAACGGCGAAACAATCACAATGCCAACGACAACCTATTACGAAATGGGCATCAAAGGCACTACAGTCGCTGATGCTGGAGTCGCAGACTACGGTTCATATGAATTTGGAATTGGAAAGAACGAGTTCACACTCACCGCAACAAACTCCTACGGTCTTCAGTACTACGCATTCGTCATCGTTCAGGACTAATCGTTCTTAACTGACAAAAAGAATATAGGGTCGCTAAACCAAAAGGTTATAGTGGCCCTTTTCTTTTGGTTTTGTTGTAATATTTGTCTTAGTTATGAAGAAGACACCTATTGCACACTTCCATCTACCAGGCTTGTTCGAGTTCTTTGAACTGTACAAAGTGTTCTTGTCGCTCTACAAAAACAACAGGGATTATTTCAATGATTGGTGCGATATCGCATCGATTTATGGTTCACCCGAAGATTGTCTTTGGGGCGGTGGCAGAACTGAGAACGGTAAAGCGGATCCTAAAGATGTATTATCACTTCTTCAAGAGCATGGGATATCCGCCAGACTTACTTTCAGTAACTCATTGCTCATTAGAGACCATTTAAGCGACAAAAGGTGTAACTCGTTATGTCGGCTGTTCGAAAGCCCTAAACAGCCTAAAAACGGCGTTATTGTCCACTCTGACCTGCTGTTAGAGTACTTAAAAACCAATTACCCAGACTTATATCTCGTTTCGTCGACCACAAAAGTGATTTTGGACAAAGAATCTCTGATTAATGAACTCAACCGCAAAGAGTTCTCTTATGTGGTGCCGGATTTTAGATTCAACAAATCATTTGAGTTGTTCGAATCATTAACCCAACAGCAGAAAGATAAAGTGGAATTACTTTGTAATGAGTGTTGCTATGTCGGCTGCAAGGATAGAGCGGTTTGCTACGAATCCGTCAGTCACATGAATCTAGGTGATAATCATCCGGAACACATCTGTACCGCCCCAGGAGGCGATAGGGGGTACACGTTCTCTAAAGCTATGGAGAATCCGATGTTCATCAGCGTGGATAATATCCAGAATATCTATCTTCCTAAAGGGATCACAAACTTCAAGATTGAAGGTAGGGGACTTGGCAGCGCCCTTGTCCTGGAGATGCTTATTTACTATTTAGTAAAACCTGAATGTCAGATCCGGGTTAGAGAAGCGATCTATCTCGACAATATGCTTGATTTATTTTAAACAAAAAAACACCCTTCCTTTCGGTTAGGTGTTTTCTTTTTAAGCAACTACGTTATCTAAGATGAAGAAGTAGTTGAATGATGTGTTGTCGACGAATGACCAGTGTTCATCATCGATCCAGTTCCAGTGACTTTCGTTGTATGTTGCGTATGCTGCAACCTTCTTGTCTGCCATTGTTGTTCCGGTGCTTGCATCGATGTATGTTGTCTCTGCGATCTTGCCGCTCCAGCAGCTTGCTGTGTGTCCGCCTCTGAACGTTCCTGTCCATCCAACATTGAAGTAGTCGCCATCTGGGTTTCCTGCTTCGTTGCATGTCATCTTGAAATTCTTATCACCATCGTTCATGTCTCTAGTTGTTAAACCTGTCATGAACTTGAATGCGTCATCTGTGAAGTATCCGTTGTAACGGTAGATATCGTAGTAAATAGATGCATAGGATGTTAAGGCTTTTGCTTCAACGAGATATCCGATGTATGTTTTTGAATTTGTTAAGCCAAGCTCTTTCATAAGATGCCATCTTGTTACGATTCTCAAATGATCCGCTTGAACAACTGTGTTGTGGTTGTTGAAGTTGTCTGCTTCGAAGTTGTCTGGGCACCATGGGTAGCTGACGACTTTCTCTAATTTGAGGTTAGCGTTGAATCTGCAGTCGTTGCCTTTGTTTGTGTAGGAGGTGTCGAATTTGCTTCTGTATAATCCGCCTTCCATGCATGTGTTTGTTAAGAAGCAGTAGTTATCATTGAGATTCATGACGTTGTTGTAGTAGTTCTGAATCGCATTTCTTGCATTTAAGAATTCGGTTCTGAGCTCTTCTTGGTTAGTTTCGCCATATGCACAAGCTCCAGATGCTAATGCAACGTCTGTCTTTAATGTGCCCATGATGTTGCTGAACAAGTCTGTGACTGTGTTCTTGATTTCGCTAGCGAAGTTGAACATATACTTCATTCTTGCGATGTATCTATCGAGCACGCTCTTGATTGACTTTCCGCTGATAGCCTTTGAGTAGTTGATGGCTTTGTTTCTTAAATCCAAGACCCTGTTATGATCTGCTGTGTAGTATTCCTTTGAGTAAGTTTCAAGGATGTTTGCTATTGTGAGATCGCGGCAGTCACTTGCGGTTAATCCTGTTGGCATTGTTGTTCCTCTAACAGCGCCGATGAGGTCGCCATTGAGTGCATCCATAAATCCGCTTTCGACTGTGTTGTTGTGCTTTTCTAAGAATGCTAATGAGTAAGAGAAATCTTTGATTTCAACTTTGATTTCATATTCGACCTTTGCGTTTGGGTCAGTTAAGGAATTGAGTGCCCATCCGTTGTTCTCTTTGTGAACTGTGTATGTGACAGTCTCTGGGGTAGAGACGAACTTCTTCAAGGATTGCTCCATATAGTCTGTATAGTCTCTAACGTGGTTCTCTAATGGCATTGTGTAGTCGGTGTAGAATGCGCTGATAGCAGCTTCCTGATCCTCTAAGAGGACCTTATCGACCATTGCCTGAGTTCTGATTTCCTCAGATAACAACTGGTTGTAGTTCTGATCAATCTTTGCGTTGATTGCGTCGAGCTTTGTGTCCATCTCACCAAGTTTGTTCATGACATCCTTGATTGTTGGGCCTGTTGATCCGCAGAGGTTATCTCCGACTGTTCCGATGAGACCGAAGACTCCTGAGACGACTGTTGTAGGTGAATCGAATCCAACGCCAGCACAGATTGTTCCGATGTTAGCGAGCATTGATACTGCGAACTTGCCACCTGTTGAATAAGAATATTTATCTTTAATGTAGTTTTCTTCAAAGCTTAACTGTGTTTCTTTGAGGGCGATTGGTGATTCTTCTACCTCAACCGTTGGGTTGTTCTTGGAAGCGCCACACGCTGTAACTGAGAGAAGTGTTAATGCACTTGCGAATAGTAATGGGAATTTTTTCATAATTGATTACTCCTTTTGTCCAGCTCTTGTTTGCTGACACCGATATATTGGACTAGAAAAATGCTCCGAACAGCGTCCGTTTAGATAGAAAAACGGGTAATCTTTTTGCCTGTTTTGTTCATTTATAAAAGAAAATTCCTGTTTTTATTGTATTTATATGTATTTATACATAATATTAAAGAGAACAAATGTTCTTTTAAGATATGAAACAAATCAACGAAGTAAGAATCACAAGCACGTACAACTACATTAAGGACTATTACGCGTCACATGGAGTGTGCCCTACGTACAGGAATATTAAGGATGAATGCAAATACTCAACTTTGTCTTTAGTCCATTCCGATGTTGAGAGATTGAAGGAGAGGGGCCTTTTGGTTGAGGGATCATTCAAACAGATCAAACTGATCGGTCAGAAAGAGGAACACATCCACCGTTATGACTATCCTTTCATAATCGCGACGGATGCCTATTACAACATCGATAGGATTAATGATGACGAAAAAGCGTTGCTTGAAGCTCAGGATAACTATCTTAAAGGCAACTATGAATTATCAACCGCCCAGGCAAAAGAGATACTCAACACCTCAAAAGATCAAAGTGTACTTTTCGGCGCGAAACTCACATTATGCTGGTGCGCTATGTACACAGGTGATGTACACGCTTGGATGGATTTCTTTAGAACTATCATCAAATATCAGTCAAAGACGATCAGCGAGAAGATGGAAAAGGAACTTATGGCTCACTTCTTCACAAGCGCATTGGGAAGTAGGGAAAACTGCCCTTCCTGGTTATCGGAAGGAAGATTCTATGATTTAAGAAAAGAGGCCAGACCTTTAGCGAACCTCCTCTTCGTTTCAAACTGCTTAAAAGAAGACCCACCGGTTGCGCCAAGACTCCTTGAACCACTGTGTTCCGAGACTCTTATCAACCATATTGATATCGCTCAGGTGTATATGGATTTATACCTTGCTATCTCATATCACTACGCAAACGATGACAAATACTTAAACGAACACTTAAGAGGCGCCATCTGGACATGCCAAAGACGTGGATGGCTCACTCCTCTTGCGGAGATGAAAAAACCTTTGGGAACGGTCTTATATCCTCTCTTAGAAGAAGAGGGTGGAGAAGAGCTCGTCAACAAAGTGGACGCACTCTATGACCAGCTCATGGTTGGATATGCAAAAGTCTATGAAGTCCTAGTTGAGAAAAACCCAACAAAAGACCTCACCTTCCGCGAGGTTGAAATCATCAACTATGTCCGACTTGATTTTGGAACCAAAGAGATCGCGGACAAGATGTACTTATCTCCTGAAACCGTTAAGCATTATTTGGGCACCATTTATTCCAAACTTAACGTCGAAGGAAGAAAAGAACTCAAAGAGTTAATAAAGAAAAACCTTTAATCAATATGAATAAGAAAGTCGCGATAACATTAAGCTCTATAGCGGGTGTATTAGCTATAACCGCCGGCTCTTTAGCTGTGTTTTTGCCCGTTTCCTATAACTATGATAAATCACTCATTAAGCGCAACCCTGACTATTCGGTTGCCTTGATGGAGAATGACAAATACATAACGATTGCGAAAGTGGATGAGAAAGGTCATCCAACCAATGACGATTTCAAGATACTCAGTTTTACTGATGTTCATCTTGATACATATAAAAAGAAGAGCACAGCCGCTTTGGAGATGGTGATCAGAAACGTTGTTAATGAGAAACCTGATCTAGTCGTTTTTGATGGTGATATCATCACGTCTTCCATCAACAGAAGGCGTGCCAAGCAATTTGTGAACGTCATGAATAAGCTCGGTGTTTATTGGGCTGCCGTCCTTGGCAACCACGAAGGCGACAATATGTGGAGCATCACCCGCAAACAGTTGATGAGCATATATGCCACATCCCCTTATTGTTTAATCGACACATCTAAGAAAGAAGGAGTGGATGGGCTTGGAAACACAGTCATCAATATCCTAAATGGAGATAATAAGATATCTCAATCACTCTATCTTATAGATAGTGGTGCTTATATGAGCGATGAGGATTTAGAGAAATACAAGGATGAGATCGAGAATCCGGAGAACAACCGTTATGACTACATCAAAGAGAGTCAGATTGAGTGGTATAAGGAAAACGTCGACGCCATAGAACGGGAAAATGGAACGCGTGTCAAATCCATAATGTATGCCCATATCCCTTTGCCGGAGTACGACGATGCCGTTGAAAACGGAACAATCCTAAGCGGAGAAAAAAGAGAAACAATCTGCCATTCTGGCCACAACTCAGGAATGTTCGACACGATACTAGAGAAAGACAGCACTCAAGCGGTCGTTTCCGGTCATGATCACATCAATGATTTCGTAGCAGAATACCAGGGCGTTAGACTCGGATACTGCCAATCAAGCGGCTACAGCAGCTACAACGTCGTGACCAGGGGATTAAGTGACGCCCTTATCCAAGGATACAGCCGTTTAATGCTGAATAACCAAGGCGACTTAACCTGGGAAAACATCAAAAATGCCGATGTCTGGCCATCTTTACAGCCGGATATCCTGAAAATGTATAAATAGACACGAAAGGCCATTCCTAACAGAAATTGCGCACTTAATGTCTTTTTATTTTGCTTAGTATTTCAAGTTTTAACGCTTTAAAACAACGATATTTTGCAGCGATTAATCATCGCTATAATCTTCAGCCAAAGGAGATTGTGACTTAAGCGATGGAATTAACAAACAACAGCCTCTATGAGTGCTTATTAAATAACAAAGAAGCCAAAGGCGACTCACGCTTCCTCTTCGATGAGAAGACAAGCTACAGCGCAAAGGACGTTTATGACATCACAGTCAACCTTGCCAACAAATTATCCTCAATCGGCATAAAAGAGGGCGATGTCGTCGCTCTTACGACCTGTAGATCTTTGCGTTGCGCAATCGTCATATTTGCTCTCCAGATTATAGGTACTCACACCGTTATGTGTTCATCCAAGGCAAACGCTAATATCATGGATTGCTCTTGGAGCCTCGCCAACGGAATTGTCAAAAACCGCGATAATGAGGAAATGATGACAATCACACTCGATTCCGAAGAAAACGCCAAACCCATCTTTGACACCAACATCGACATAACATCTCCAGCAATTACTCTATATATAGACAATGAGTCTAAAACATATAGCCAACACGACTACCTTGAAAAGGTTAACCACTTGTGTTCAATCGGTTGGTTCTCTAGATCAGACATTAGCCTTAACGCAAATTCGCTCTTCGAGTTCGATGGATTCATATCGTTAATCGCGGCGCTCGTCGGAGAGTATTCCGCGATAATCCCAACCATGGATGATGTGGATTATGTTGCGGAACTGATCCTCATAAACCAAATCACAAGATTGAATGGCGATTCCGAATACTATAATTCCTTAGCTCGTTATTATGAGGAAAAAGGCGTGTACCCAACCTCATTGAGAATGGGATTCAGCGATTCAAATGACCTGACATATGCAGGTGATGTCCTCGGAATGTACATCATCAATTCAGACACAAAGTAGCAAAACGCTTAATAAAAACACAAAAACGGCCACAAAAATGGCCTTTTTTCTTAATTAATTGCATTTTGTTATGCAGTTCGTCCCAACCCCATTGACTGAAAATGGCAAAAAACAGACAATACAAAGCAAGCAAAAACACCATTGCCCTTTCTTGAACGCCTTTCTTGTGGTTTCCCTCTGCGAGAAGGGCGTTTTTTTTGTCCTTCTTGCCATTTATGGTTGACTATCTTGCACAATGTGACGATTGCTCTCACATTAATTTTTAAGTCCGTTTATATTGAAGGGTACAAGGAAGTAGAAAACTATGAAACCTAAATCATCTGGCCGCGGCAAGTTGATTGTTGGCGCAGCTTCTGCAGGCGTTATTGGCTTATTTGCCGTCGCCTTGGCTGTTGGCAACTCTCTTGCATACGGCAAATACGCTACGGTTTTATCACACCATCTCTGTCCAAATGGTGATGCGACATCCGATAGCGCAAACTCCGCTCGTAACATGGGCAACCAGCTTGCTCGTGAAATCGAACGCGAAGGTATCGTCCTTCTCAAAAACGAAAACGACACGTTACCACTTGATTCATCAGTAAACAGGGTTAACGTTTTCGGACACGGATCTATCGACTGGTACTACATGTCGTCAGGTTCTGAAAGAGTTGGTATGGAAGGTCAGACCTCCTACAACTTAAACGAAGCTCTTGCGGAGTATGGCATCGAAGTTAACAGCGAACTCCCAGCCTACTACAAGAAGTGGCATGCAGCAGAAGGTGACTCCAACACCATTATGGCAAGCTATGATTCCTTCTATCAGGTCAGAGAACCAGGACTTAAGAACAATTCCGAATATCAGAAGATCTATGACAACGCTCTTGAGTTCTCAGACACAGCATTCTTTGTCGTCTCAAGACACGCTGGTGAAAACTCAGACTGCCCACACTATCAGACAAAGTGCGAAGGCCAGCCTACCGACAACACCAGAACTTACTTAGAAATCTCAACAGAAGAAGAGTACACAATTAGAAAACTCGCCGAAGATTTTGAGAACGTCATCATCATTGTCAACTCCACAAACACAATGATGCTCGATTACATCGAGGCAATCGATGGTATTGACGCTTGCATCAGCGTTGGTGCAACAGGTGTTCAGGGTGCATTATCGATCCCTGAGGTCTTATGGGGTGACGCATCTCCATCAGGACACTTAACAGACACAATCCCTTACGATTTCAGAAACAACGTCACTTACTTCAGAGGTAACTCAAAGTTCACTCGCCAGTACACAGGTGCTCCATCAGGATGCACAACAATGGGCGCTGGTGGCTCGGCATTCTATAGAACATCGGTCTATGTCGAATATACCGAAGGTATCTATGTTGGTTACCGCTGGTTCGAGACAGCAGACGCAGAAGGCTTCTGGGATACAGCAGAATACGGTGGCTATGACAATGTCGTCCAATTCCCATTCGGATATGGTATGTCATACACATCATTCGACTGGAAACTTGTTGATACAAGCAAGCCAGAGAGCGATCCATTAAAGGACAATAAGGAAACAATCACCTTAACAGTCCAGGTCAAGAACACCGGTTCTGTTCCAGGCAAGGACGTTGTCCAGGTCTACTTAACCGCTCCATATTATGCAGGCGGAATTGAGAAATCAGCAGTCAAGCTCGTTGCATATGCAAAATCTCCAGAATTACAGCCAGGCCAGGCTGCAAACGTCACAATCGACGTCGAGACAAAGGAATTCAAGTCCTATGACGACTACGATGCAAACGGAAATGGATTCTGTGGATACGAAATGGAGTCAGGCGACTATCAGTTAAAGCTCCAGACAGACGCACACAATCTCAAAGAGATGGATAAGAACACTCTTACCTATCATTTAAATAGCGATCTCCTCATCACCGAAGACGAGAAGACCGGAAACACAGTCGAGAACAGATTCACAGGCGACACCGCTTATGAAGAAGTTCCACTCGACGGCTCATCAGTTGACCAGGGTATTGAATATATCCACCGTGACTCATTCCCAGAACTTCTTAAAGAAGTTGAACCAAATAAGCCTTGGACAGACAAGTTGCTTAAGAGAGCAAATGGCAGAGTTGCATCCAACAGCTGCTATAAGATGTCATCAGGCTCCACATTAGACGCTTGGGATGAAGCTGATGTCGATTACTTCGGCAACCCAGTTCCAACCGAGAGACCAACATGGGGTGCAGCAGGCGACCTCAAACTCATGGAGAACGGCGCACTCACAGACTTAGGTTATGAGTTAGGCGCTAACTATGATGACGAGAGATGGGAAGATGTGATGGATCAGGTCACATTTGCCCACGCACAGCACATCTTAACAATGGATACACAATATAAGTGCCCAGGTATTGAAGAGATTGGCTTAAGAACAAATGACGACGGCGCATTCCAGCACGCTGAAGGCGCATCTCAGGTCGGTAACGGCCACATGGCTCCAAACACCAGCTGCGTTGGCTATCCAGGCTCAACAGTCTTAGCTCAGACATGGAACCAGACCCTTGCTTACATGTTCGGTAAGTCAGAAGGTAACGACATGGGCCCTGCAGGAAAAGACGCACTATACTCACCTGCATGCAACATCCACAGATCACCATTCGGCGGACGTAACTCAGGCTATCAGTCAGAAGACCCATACCTTTCAGGTAGAGTTGTCGGAAACATCATCAGAGGCTTAGGCGTCTATGGTAAGACATCATTCGTTAAGCACTTCGCATTAAACGATCAGGACTTCAACAGAATGGGTCTCTACACATGGTGCACAGAGCAGGCATTCCGTGAAATCTACTTAAGAACATTCGAAGAAGCAATCAAATACGGTGACTCAACCGGATTAATGACCTCATTCAACAGAACCGGCGCTATCTGGGCTGGTGGTAACGAAGCTCTCATCCAGGGCATCTTAAGAAGCGAGTGGGGATTCAAGGGCCAGATCATCACAGATATGACCGAAAACGAGACCAACATGGACGGAGGCGCTAACTTAAGAGCTGGCGGCAACATCAACCTCGGCGGTTATTCAACCGCAGGCAAGGCTCTCAACCAGTCAGCATCCCCAAGACTCCTTTGGAGAGCAAGAGAAGCTATCAAGCAGATTGCTTACTCATACACCCACGCTCTTTACAAGAACGCGACATACAACGAATCAGCAGACCCAGCAGATGCAGTTATTGTCTATGAGACAAAACTTGCATGGCAGTGGTGGAAACCAGGACTTGCAGCTGTGGATTGCGCACTTGGCGGCATAATGCTCGCAGGACTTTGGCTCATCGTTAAGACTTGCTTCATCAGCAAGAAGGAGGTCATGTAATATGAACTTCTCAGTATTCTTCCACAAATACTCATCATTCATCGTCGTTCCAGTTCTCGTTCTTGCGGGTGTAGGCATCGGCGGTGGCGTGCTCGCCAAGAGCTATAACGACTACAAAGCGTATGAAAAGCAATATGATGAGAATGCAGCTGAAGTCAAAGGCAGCTATGCTGCACTTCCAGAAGACATCGTCATCGATAACGACTATATCACCTACAACGGTGACAATGACGAAGTCCAGTCATCAAAATCCGCATACAAGAACGCAGCTATCTTGAACGCAAGAGATGCAGTCGTCGCCCCACTCAATAAGAGTAAAGCGCAAACATACGTCAAACTTGATGACACTAACATGGGCGAAGCAATCTCTGGCTTAAACCGTGCAGGAGGCGCTATCTCATTCAGCGTCAAAACCGAGAAGCACGGCATGTCAGACATCGAAATCTCCATGATGTCCAACTGGATGGATGACAAGGGCGAGTATCACGCGCTTGAAAACATCACTGATTACATCAAGATTCAGATCAACAAGCTCAACGTCAAGACCGAGGATATCGAATTAACCGCAGATCGCGAGGGATTCACATCCATCATCTTGAAGAACACGAACTTGGTTACCGGAGACAACACATTAACTCTCACAACCAGCGCTTATAACACATTCGGCAATAAAGACACATACCTATATGTCATGCCAGATGTTAAGAACGTAACCTTCTTGTGCGAGACCCCAATCGCTAAGTTAGCAGCGGAATAATTCACATAAAAAATAAGGCCGGGCGTCATTAGATTTCCGGTCTTTTTTTGCGATTGTTTGCATTGATACTACATGTCATCAAACACGATCCAAATTATTCAAATCGCCTTTATTCGTACATATTCGCGTCCAAATGTGCACGAAATCTTAATTCTTTAAAAGATATATTCCGTTACCCAAATAGCCGTATTTACTGACAATCTTGCGAAAACATATTGACAACCCTTTAAAAATGCAAAAAGGGTGATGACTAGTTTTTTCATTCGCACTAATATGAAGCCATAAGATTACACAAATCCTATCTAACGGTTTCCGTAACCTTTGTTTTGCTGTATTAGGGTGCAGCAGAGCTCACTTCAATCCCCTAGGAAAGGCGTAATACAAAAGTATTACAGGAGAAAATATGAAGAAATCCTCATTATTCTTGGTCTCAGCAGCAGCTATGCTCTTCTTAGCAGCATGCGGACCAAAACCAACACCAGGCGGCGAGTCATCTGAACCGGCTGCCACATCACAGGCTCACAAGCACACATACGGTGAGTGGAAAGAAACAAAGGCACCTACATGTACAGAAAAAGGTTCTAAAGAAAGAACATGTACAGAGTGCGGCGAAAAGCAGACACAGAGCGTTTCAGCAAAGGGACACACCTATGTTGAAGATACAGCAAAGTCAAAAGCAGCAACATGTACAGAGGGCGGAACAAAAGTTTCCAAGTGCTCTGTTTGCGGAGACGAGAAGACAGAAGAAGTTGATGCATTAGGCCACGACAACGTTAAGGCTGAAAATCAGACAGGCGCAGTCGCTCCAACATGTGAAGAAGCAGGCACACAGATTGAAGAGTGCTCACGTTGCCACGAGAAAGTCACAACAGAAGTTCCAGCAACAGGCCACACATGGGGCGAAGATACATGGACAAAAGCAGCAACATGTACAGAACCGGGCGAAGGCACAAAGACATGCGAAACATGTAACAAGGTTGAGGCTATCACAGAAGATGCTCTCGGCCACGACATCCAGTTAATCGGCGACGATACAGAGCCAGAAGCAGGCAAGGCAAAAGTCCGTCTCTACTCATGTGCTCACGAAGGATGCGATCAGACATACTTCGGATTCAAGGCATCAGAGCCTTCAGAAGCATCAAAAGAACATTTAGTCATCAATGAAGATGGCGGCACAAAGTTCTGGGGCCAGCCAATCGGAAACTCAATGGTCTTAAATGAAAACGGCGACGCAAGCGGCGCAGATGATGAGAAGATCTTCGACGAGACTCAGACAGGTGACTTCTTCGAATATGTCTTCGACCTCACAGCAGAGCAGGTCGCAACAATGGGCGAACAGCAGCACCTCTACTGCAACGCTAAGGCAGCTAACTACTTATCAGGCAAGGACTTCTGGGCAGCAGACCCAACCGGCCAAGAGTGGACACCAGGCTACTACATCGAAGGCGAAAAGAAGGGCGAAGCAATCGCAGACTACAGATACATCCTCTATGTCGATGATGCTCCACAGGAATTCGACCCAACAATGACAGCTCCAGTTACTGGTTCACAGACAAACCAGCCACAGAAAGAGTATGTCATGCCATACACATTCAAACTCCACGCTGGAACAAACAAGATCAGACTTGTCATGGCTGGTGGTTATAAGTCAACATTCTATAACTTCACATTCAGACCAGCAGAAAAGCCAGCTGATCCAGTCGATCCAGAGGTACCACACGAGCACGCATATACTGCAGGCACTAAGACAGGCGCTATGCAGGCAGTCTCATGCTCATGCGGCAAGACAGGTGTCGAAATGGTTGCAGCAGACCTCACAGAAGGTCAGAAAGCTCCAGTTGCTTCAGACAAGAACACACGTCTCGGAAAGAACATCTTTGATGACAAGTGGGATATCACAGGCATCGCAGCAGGCACATATGAGCTCTACATCAATGCTCAGGCTTCATCTGGCAACGCAAACAACGGCTACTGGAACTCAGCAACAGCAGTTGCAAAGGGTGACACAGAGGGCAACAACGGCGGTTCAGAACTCTGCAAGCTCTACAAGTACACAGTCGCAGTTGATGATGCAGCAGCTATCAACATGGGCAACGACGAAGACAACTATGCAGCAACTGGCTTATCAGACAAGGCTGCTAACTGGACAACAAAGTCTCTCGCTACAGTCACAATCGCAGCTGGCGCAAAGACATTAACAATCCACAACAACAACAACGGATACTCAATCTGGGTCTTCGCTGCTCGTTTAGTCAAGGTTGCTTAATTAAACCAAAACAGTTAAAGGTCACCTCGAAAGGTGGCCTTTTCTTATGCAAATGGGCGATTTAAGACGAAAACAAGAAGATTACTATAAAGTAATCATCAAATAGCCATCCTCGTCTTATTTAGATTATTAGCAAAAGAAAAAGACCACATTGAGTGATCTTTATCTATTTGGATTATTGACTTTGGATATGAATAGTGGGAAGTCATCCATCACCGATATCGCATAGAATGGTCTATCGACGTTTAAGATGATCGGTTCGTGTTCTTCTGGAGCAGCTGAACCAGACAGATACACTGCGGTGATACTTTCTCCACATACTCCGTATTTATTGAACTCGAAGTCGGATGCTTGTAAGACTGAATCGATCTGCAAGTCGTTTACGACCGTATTTTGAAGAAGACCGCTGCAGAAGCTCTCAGATCCGTTTAGTTTTGATTTAACTATCTTTGTGAGGTTAACGTTCTCCGATTTCGCATGGAAGAATGGAACGTATCCAATTGTCTCTTCAACCTTTCCTTGTTCTTTGAATAAAGAATATGCGTTCGAGACTGAAACATCTTCAATTGCAACGTCTTTATTTGGAAGAACAATGATCATGCTCGTGTGTTCAATTCCGACTTGGAATACCTCAAAGTTCGAACCATTAGCATACTTCAGTTCCTTTGGATAATAGATGGTTCCGAAAGGCATGACAGGTATTGTTGCCTTTGAACCATCTTGATAATTAAAAGTATCGTTACTTGATGACAGCCCTCCAGGAACGAAATCCTTCATTTTCAGAGCGCCATAAGTGACGACTCCGTCTTGTGTAGCTTCGCCTGGGATATTCAAACTAAGACCGATTTTGTCTTTAAAGAAGTCTTGAGCTTGGTTCTTTGCAGATGCAAGTGGAGACACGAGAGTAGAGATGTATTTATCTGCGGCACTAACACGTTTTGTGCTGTCGAATTTATATGTATCACCAACTTGTTGGTGCAATACTGCAGATCTAATGTAGTTATACTCCGCGCTGGAATTCTCTGAACTTTCTTTTTTGACCTCAAAATTCCATGAATTCAAAAGGGATTTAACATCGTTTGAAGGAGAAGAAGATAAGCCGAATGCGGTGTTGTTGATGCCTGTAGATACGGCTGACAATCCTGAGATTGCAAGCGCGTATGATGCAGGTGAAATAACATAATCTTTATTATTGGAATCACTTAAATATGAGTCGAAATCAGATAAGGTTGTCTTAATAAGGTTCTCTTTTGTTGATAAGGATAACTGCTGATATCTGGCGTTCTTTGGGAAGTTGTAGTAAACGTCCCCCGTCTTATCTGAGTTTTCCATGTTAAGCCCATACTGAGATGGGTTCTCTTCGTGAGAAACACTCTCTTCTGAGTCGTCTTCAAATGAAGATGACTTTATTGATTCTTCTGATGAGGATGACTTTATTGGTTCTTCTGATTTTGAGATATCTACAATCTCGGAGCTAACCGGAGTCGGGTTAACGATTGTGCCACATGCACATAACACGAATAGTGGTGCTAATAAAAACAAACTTTTCTTCATACCTTCACTCTAGCACACTTAATTCAGTTTTCCATTTTTTATATAGGATTTAAAATATCCTACTCCGCAAAAGGGGGAGTAATTATGTCATTAACGTTAATAACCGGCTGGCAATACACACAACAACAAACGGTCCTCGGATGGTATCACATCATGTGGCTCGTGATCATGGTTGTCGCCTCCGTTCTTGTATCTTTCTTCCTAGGAAGAAAACACAACGATAAAACAGATAGAATCTTCGTATTTACTATGGGTGCGATACTCTTGGTGTTTGAGATCTATAAGCAAATATTCCTCTCAAAAGTAAGAGGTCATTTCGACGCAACTTTATTCCCATTCCAATTCTGCTCAGTTCCTATGTGGGTGGCGGTTGTCGCTCCATTACTCCCTTGGAAAAAAGTTAGGGAATCAATGTATTTATTCCTAGCAACATGCGGTCTTTTAGCGGGTCTTGCAACCATCTCGTATCCTGGCGGATGTCTAAGAGATGCATACCCATATATCACGATGTTAATACATACAATGTATTGGCATGCCGCTATGGTGGTCCTTGGAGTGTATTTAATCGTCTCAAGAAGATATATGACAAACATCAAATCCATCATCAAAGAATTGGGCCCAGCAATCTTGTGGCTTGTGTTCTTTGTTGTGGTGGCAAACGCAACAAATATCATCCATTACAACGTTAAGGAATTCGATCTCAACTTCATGTATATTTCGCCTTATGGCGGATGCGAGATACCTGTCTTAGCGTATTTCAGATCCTTATCACCAATCGGTGAGATGGGATTCTTCTACTGGTTGTTCTTCTTCATGTACATCGTGGCATTCCTCCTCGGAATCGCGGTAATCTGGTTCGCAACATACGGAATTAACTGTCTTGTTAGAACAATCAAATCCAAGAAAGCATAACAACTTAATCCACAATGCAATTTATATGCAATGTGGATTTTTTTATTTATAAAACTTTACACAATTACGTAAGATTGTCATACGCATATAACAACATTACGCATTTCTAAACGCATGTTTATGCGTATTATGTGCACATACATTCTCATGAAAGGGAACAGTCATATGAAAAACAAACACAAAAGCTTATTGATTATGTTTTCCGCACTTGCATTAGCATCATGCGGAACAAAACCAGCACCTTCAAAGACAATTGAAGAATCATCTCAGCAACCTGTCAGTGTGGCAACCGGTCATTTCGAAATGGTCACAAACCTCCAGAACGTCATGACTATCCACACAGATAGACAGGCAACATACTTAGAGTACAACGGAGACTACTCAAAGATTCCTGCTGACCAGTATCCAAACGGCGATCAGTTCTTATCAGACCCAAATAACGTCACACTTGAATGGACACACGACCCAGATGCTGATCAAGTCATTAAGAATTATTCCGTTACCTTTGGTATGGAGGAAGATTTAAGCGATGGATATGAGGTTATGGGCACCACCGAACCAACCATCGAACTCATGAACGTTTGGCTTGGAAGCAACTATTTCCAGATTAAGGCATACTATGAAGACGGCACCGATGCTGTGTCGGATATCTTAGAGTTCTATGTCGATGAGACATGCCCAAGAAACATCAAAGTGGAAGGTCTCACAAACTGCCGTGACTTAGGTGGTAGAGAACTTGAAGACGGAGGCACGATCAAGCAGGGCCTTCTCTATAGAACATCAGGAAACAACTTCCAAAATAAAGCAGGCGTTCAGAACGTCGTCGGCAAAGGAATCATCACTGAAGACGCTAAGAAAGAGATGACAGATCACCTTAAGGTGAAAACCGAAATCAACGTTAACAGCAACACCCAATACAACCTCAATCTTCCAAACACCACAATTAAGAATTGCTATATGGATTATGGAGGCAATGCATTACACCATTTCTCAAGAAACGCAGAGTCAGTCAAAGATTACTTTGATGTAATTGGAAATTCAGACAACTTCCCAGCGTTCTTCCATTGCCGTATCGGAACCGATAGAACCGGATTATGTGGAATCCTCACAAATGGATTGCTCGGCATGAAACTCAATGATATCTATCAGGATTACCTCTTCTCCAACTTTGGCAACATCGAAGACAAGAGATATGTTGGTGAAATAGCGGGTCAGGACAACGTTGAAATCTACATCAACCAGATTCAGGAATTGAAGGGAGACGCCCTCCACAACAAGTTCTACAACATGCTTCTCGCACTCGGTATTCCAAGCGAGACATTAGATAACGTCATCAACACCTTAACAGATGGTCCAACCGCAACAGGAAACGATGCTGGACAGGTCGTTGCAAACGTTGATCAATTATCGATCTCAGGAACAACTCTTAAGACCGATTCATCTGACAGAGATCATCCAGATAACTATGTTACACTCAGCTCAGACTCCACAAAGGTCAGCATGAAGGTTAACGCGGATAAGGCATTCACAGGACAGATTGTCGCTTACCTCGGAAACTCAGAGAACTCGTCAACAAAGAAGATCTCAGATTCAATCCAGGTCGATATCGACGGAGTTAAGGTTGATGTCACAAACAAGACATACGCAGACGCCGGTATGGGAACCTGCGGAAACAACCGTATGAACTACTATCCAGTCATCCTCGGAGAAGGTGAATTCTCTGCAGGAGAACACACTCTCACAATCAGTGGTAAGAGCGGAAACATGAACCTTGGAACCCTTTCGGTCTTCCAAGACTAACTAATAAATTAGTTAATAAACCCTTTAGCTTAACGGTTAGAGGGTTTTTGCTTTTTTGATTAATGGTGGTAGAATGGGGGTATGTCAGACAAGAAGTTCTACACAATCTTATTCGCCGTTCTTGCTGTTGGAGTCATTGCGACGATTGCTTTACTGATCATCACAAATCACCTCTACGATAACGTTTCGATGATAACGTTTATCGGAAAGGAGATAGGATGAAGAAGATAACAAAGCAGATTCTTTCTATTGCCGGATTAGCCACTTTTATCATCGGGTTTGACGCGAGCATTTTTACCGTCTGCACTCAACGTTGCATCAACGATTTCTCTAAGGAGATGAGTGCCAAATCCGTTGAGGTAAGCAAGTTTCTTCCATTCGACTCTGAGTCTGAAATCGTTATAAAAGAAGGCGAGAAATTAACCGGTGATTTACCTGTCATCGATGGAGCGGCCGCTTTATTCCCGGTGTTCTCTGCGATTGCCCATAGACTTTACCCAGAAGAGTCGGTTCACTATTCAAACGGAGAGTTCTCAAGCGATTCATCGCTTATCTACACGAACACAAGGGGTGCTTACAAAGGAATAGTCGATAAAACATCCGACATCATCTTCTGCGCAAGACCATCTAAAGAACAATTAGCCTACGCCGAAGAAAAAGGAGTGGAACTTGAACTCACTCCAATCGGTCATGAAGCATTCGTTTTCCTCGTTAATATCAACAACAAAGTGGATTCGCTTGAAGTGGATGAGATTAGAGGCATCTATTCAGGCAAAATCAAAACCTGGGACAAGGTAGGCGGAGCCCATAGATTGTGCACGCCTCTCTACAGAAATGAAGGTTCTGGTTCTCAAACCACAATGGAAAAATTCATGAACGGAGAGAAGATGGTCAAAGGCAGCGCGCTAGGTTGGTTTGGCCAATCAATCGGATTCTCATTCAGATATTACGTCGAAGGTTTGAACACGTCATCTGGCGTTAAAATGATATCGGTTAACGGTATTTCTCCTAATAAGGAGAATATACAAAACGGAACATATCCGATTATCAGCAATATTTATATGGTAACAAGGAAAGGCGACACCAATCCTAATGTACAGAAAGTAATTGATTATGTCTTATCGGAAGAAGGACAAGACATTGTAAATGAGACTGGATTTGTGGGGTTATAAATTATGTCCACCGTGCTGTATACACTCCTTTCTCTGTTTCTCATCATAACCTTAGTGCTAGGTCCTTTTGGCTTTCTTGCGGGGTTTTTGATTACTCTCTTTTCCGTGATTATCAGAATCATAAAAAAACAAAGATTTGTCGGTTCTTTGATATGGATGATCGTATTCTTAATACTCTCTGCACTCATGTGGTACATTTGGATTGGAATTAAGGTTGGATATATCTCCTTTATGTAGGTATTGTTAGTTAGGAGGATTGTTACTTATGGATTTTACTACCTTCATTTCAGTCGCCATCCTGTACGCATTTCTTTTTTCGGTTGCGTTTGGACCGTTCATATACGGCGCAGCCGCTCTTATTTCGATGGGATTTATGATTCATCAATTGCGACATAAGAAGAACGCAAAAGCTTCAATTGTGTCCCTGATAATCTTCGGCACATTGTCCGCTTTAACCGGCATGGTTCTCATAATGATCAATTGCGGCATGATTAGTTTCATGTAGTGTTGACAATCAATATTTAGACCGCATTTTAGCGGTCTTTTTTATCACTTGAGTGCATGTAAATGCGTAAGATTGTCCCACAATAAATGACATCATCGCGCATTTATGTACACGTATTAGCGGTTATTCTTTAACCATCACCGAAACCATGAGAGGAGATAATCATGAAACACAAGAGTAGATTAGTAGTCCTTTTTGCCTCACTTGCACTCGCTGCATGCGGACCGGTTAAACCAACACCAGTCTCATCAAACACCGCAAGCGATCCAGTTACAGAGACATCGCAGAATACAAATACATCAGAAGTAGTGGAGACATCTGAAGAAGAGAAAACTTCTGAATCATCAAAGACATCAGAACAGAAAACATCTTCTGAGCAGAAGACCTCATCCGAACAAAAGACTTCTAGCGAGCAGAAAACATCATCATCTCAGACAAAGACATCGTCATCGGAACAGAAGACCTCTTCATCCCAGGCAGAAACCCCAGTTCAGGCAGGAACGTTTGAAATCACAACAGACCTCAACGAGGTTAAGAAAATCCACACTGACCGTCAGGCAACTTATCTTGCCTACACAGGTGATTATGCGACCATGAACGCAAATGATTATCCAGGAGGAACTGAATTCCTCTCAGATCCTAACTCAGTCAAGCTTGCATGGAACCATACGCCTGTATCGGGAAAGACAGTTAAGAACTACGCTGTCAAATTCGGCATGAAAGCTGATTTGTCTGATGCTTACGAAGTAAAAGGTACAACAGCTAAGAGCATTGATTTAATCAATGTTTGGCTTGGAACCAATTATTTCAAGGTCATCGCGTACTACACAGACGGAACTTCAGCAGCCTCTGATATCAAGACATTCAAGGTTGACGAGACCGCTCCAAGAAACCTCAAAATCGAGGGTCTTACAAACTGCCGTGACTTAGGTGGAAGAAAGACCGAAGATGGCGGCACAATCAAACAGGGCCTCCTCTACAGAACATCCGGAAATAACTTCCAGACAAAGTCATCAAACGTTGAAGGTAAGGGTAAGATCAACGCCGCAGGTAAAGAAGAGATGACAAATCACCTTAAGGTGAAGACAGAAATCAACGTTAACGGCAGCACCTCATATAACCTCAATCTCTCAGGTACAACAGTCAAAGACTTCTTCATGGATTATGGAGGAAACGCCGCTCATCACTTCTCAAGAAACGCTGAGTCAGTTAAGGATTACTTCGAGTGCATCGCAAACGCAAACAACTATCCAGCATACTTCCATTGCCGTATCGGAACCGATAGAACCGGCTTATGTTCAATCCTCACAAACGGATTGTTAGGTGTTCCACTAAACGAAGTTTATCAGGATTACTTATTCTCCAACTTCGGCAACATCGAAGAGAAGAGATACATCGGTAGTGCAGCAGGTCAGGACAACATCGAGAACTACTGCAACCAGATCCTTGCTATGGAAGGCGCAACCTTCAAGAACAAGGTATATAACATGCTCCTTGCTTGTGGATTATCACGCAGCACATTAGATTCAGTCATTAACAACCTCACAGAAGGCACAAAAGCTCAGAACAATGACGCCGGACAGGTTGCCTTAACCGCCGACAAACTCACACTCGAAGGCGGTCAGTCATTATCTAAGGGTGATGGTTCAAGAAACAACCCAGACAACTATGTTGTTATGAATAGCTCAAGCAAGGGCGTCAGCCTTAAAGTCAACGCAGAGAAGGCATTCAAAGGTCAGATTGTCGCATACCTCGGAAACTCAGATTACTCATCTTCAAAGAAGATTGAGAACTATGTCTCAGCAACAGTCAGTGGTAATGCGATAACCAAGAAATCGCAGACATTCCAGGAGGCAGGCATGGGTAACGTCAACAACCGCGTTAACTACTATCCAGTCATCCTTGGAACATATGACTTCCCAGCGGGCGAAAGCGTCGTCAAAGTGGTCGGTTCTGCAAACTCAAACCCAATCAACCTCGGCACACTTTGTGTCTTCGGAGCAGGAGGGGATAATGTGGGAACAACCGACCCAGTAACGCCTCCAACCACCGATCCAACTGAACCAGAGACGCCACCAGCAACCGGTGATGCAACATCTTATGAATTAGCGATTGAGAATACTGTGGATGGTTTGAAAACCAGCTCAGACAGATTCACCAAAAACGGTAATCCAGCATATGCTACATGGAATCTTCCTGCAGATATCAAGGCTGGCAAATACACCGTTGCCATTTCTGCAAAACTAACTCAGACGAACAATGACAGCCACAATAGCCAAACAATCAGCGATAAATATACCGTTGCCGTCGATGATGTCACAACAAGCGTGACCACAACATCAACTTATGGAGATTTGTGGACCGGAACGGAATTCAAATACGGAGATATTGTAGATGTCGATATCCCAACCGGAGCAAAACAAATCAAGTTGAACTGGATTGGAAGCGGATATACGACATACGTTTCTGGCATTAAACTGACTTCAAAATAAAAGAGTATTCAAAGCACTCACTCAAATGATTGGGTGCTTTTTTGCAATATAATGAATTTCCCTTTGATTAATGGCAAATAATTGAAAACTAACACATTTACTATGTAAATATTGAATGGTTTTAGATTTAATAGACATATCAAAGAAATCTGTTTATGAGCGTTATTCAAGCACACGGTTCAAGCATTGAACAAATAAAAAACTACAACTCAATCGCCACAATCAAATTCCTTTCTATTGCGGAGTATATCTATGAAGAGGGAAGAGACACGATTGAGCCTTTTAGCCACTCTCACCAAGAATATGAGTTTTTGATTCCGGTCAAAACCATCCCTCTTATCGTATATGACAAGGCCAGCTACATCGGTGAAGTGGGATACATTTATCCCGTTAATCCAATGGTTCCACACGGTCTTGGATTGTCTTTAGAGCATTCACATTGTTATAACATCACCGTGAACATGGACTTCCTTGAAAAGCAGAAGAAGATCCTCGGTTATGAAGGCGAATACTTCTATACAAGATATGATGTTCCATTCGGATTCTTTGACACCGTTCACGAGTTCCAGAATGAGTTTAATAAGGCGGAACCAAACACATTTAAGCTTGAAAGCTTAGGAAAGCTCATCGTCTCAATTCTCATCGAAGAAGGATTGTCCAAGAAAGTGGATAACAGAAGACCGGAGAAGAAGTATCACAAGAATATCAAATCGGTCATTCTCTACATGGCTGAGCACTGCAGTGACAAGACACTGAACATCGAGATGCTAGCAAAGATGTCAGGCTACTCACCAACATACTTCACAAAGGCGTTCAAAGGCTATATGAACGATTCTCCTATTGTTCATTTGAACAAATTAAGGATCAGCGAGGCCAAAGCCATGATGATCAGCGGAGAGGATTCATTCACCAAGATTGCTGATTCAACAGGATACAGAAATCTGTCTACGTTCACTGAAGCGTTCAAGAGAGTTACCGGCAAGACCCCATCCGATTACTACAATAAATTCATTAAAAAATAAGCCCAATTAAATGGGCTTTTCTTTTGCCTCTAAACAGCGTTTTTTGTTTTCAAAAAAGCACCATTTTTGAATACATATTGTTAAAAAATGTTCCTTTCTTGTATAATACCCGTACTTTTTTATTATTTAGTAATGAAAAGGTGAACGTATGGAGGAGAGTGGATGAAGAAAAGCGTCGTCGCATCACTAGCATCAATCTTATGCTTGAATGTCGTATGTCTTTCTTTTGTCACATTTGCCTGGTTCACCGCTAAAAACACAGTCGATAATGGTGTCAGTGATGTATTTGCAGTTGATGGAACCGTTGTCGAGGATATCGAAATCTTTAACATTCGTCAGGATGTTGATCATGTCCAGGGCATGCGTTATTTCTATGACACTCCAGCTGCAAATGACGTGTTCGTTTTAGCGCAGTACTCTCCTTTGGAGAAGAGATGCCAATCTTTAATCAAAGTAAAATTAAGCGGTTCATTCTCCGCAATCGGAATATCCGCACAGATAACATCCAGTGACCCTTACTATATTGATGGTCCAGATGGTTCTAATGCTGATCATAAACTTAAACCAACAGGTAATCCTTTAAGCAACATCACATCATTTGAGATTATCAGAACTGATGCGGTGGATGGTGATGGAAATCAGATTATTACTCACAATACTGCGAGTAGCAGATACGAAATGATTTTTGATGAGAATAAAACCAGATCCACATTCGTTAACAATGACTGTACCGCATTGACGTCAACGGAATTAAATTTGGGAACACTCAATAATGTTTCGGAATTCTATATCCTTGTTGGATATAATGAAAAATCAATAGATAAGATTTACTCAAATTACCTAGGAGAATCTATTATTTCTGGCGAGACCTATAAATTCCTTCAGTTTGATGTTGATTATCGCTTCCATTTAACCGATGCATCGGGAGGCAACAACTGATGAAGAAGAGGTTTGGAGTTATTGCATCAATTGTCGCAGCAGCGTCCTTTTTCTCGTTGATTACTGCATCTGTTGCGTGGTTTGAAGCTAGAACCGATGTTGACTTCGGAACAGGATATGGATCAACTGCAGCGGCGTACTTCGAAAGTGGTTCTGGAAAATCGGAAACGGAGGCTTATGTTATCTCCTCGCCAATTCACATGTACAATTTGGCGTGGCTTCAGTACTTAGGCCAGTTCAACACAACGGTCAGCCCAACATATTTCAAACTCAAAAACGATATCGATATGAGCACTTTAGGGAGTGCTCTTCCTCCGATTGGCACTCAAGCCAACCCATTCATTGGCATTTTTGATGGTCAAAGTCACACAATTAGCAACCTTACTGTTTCAAATAACCTCAACGATATAGCAAAACACCCAAGTACCGTTCAGGCTCTAACAGGCGTCTCTGTTGTCGGTTTCTTTGGTATTGTTGGAAACCCTCAGCCAATAGGAATCAATAGAGGTGATACACATCTCGACTATACTGAATTACAGGTTCTTGATAAGTTGAACCTCCATCACTTCAATCTCCAGAATGTTGTTGTTAAATCAACAACAAGCCAAACACTTATGGGAATTGTTGCCGGTTATGTTAATGGTCATGACGGCACCGTTCATGATATCGGTGTTCTTAATGGTTCTCTTCAGGCTGCTCAGGGTGCAACTTGTTTGCAGCACTTCGTTGACGATGACGCAGATGATCCGGCTAGACCAATCTCCAAATTCAGTCTTATTGGTGAAACCGAAGATACTGAATGGAAAGAGGCTTATGACGACAGCGGTACCGGAAGTGGTGATGGTCCAGGTGATGATGCCGGATTTGGTGGAAGTATTGATATGAAAACCATGATTAGAAGGGTGGGATATATCATTACAAAATCAACAACAAGTTTGACCTATCAAAACGGCTATGCTTTAACAAATAGTAGTTTTAATTTTGACGGATATGTTTATTTGACAAGAGCCGGGGATAACTATGAATTCTATTGGAAATCCAATGTTAATGCCGCCGGAACAAACGGCACATATTCAATTGTCTATCTCAAAAAGAATACGTATTTACCAATTAACGTCAAAATTTCAGAATCGGGTCTTGATAGCGACGATGAGATAATAAAACAAGTCACTTATAGGACCTCAAGTTATAACTGGCACATAAACGATTATTACAATTCTCACAATAGTGAATTGACGTCCGCCTCCAACACCGGCTATGTAGTTGGTGGATCTACCAATAGTAGCGGTGACGTCCGTTTAAGAATCACTTCAATTAAAGAAATACAACGTTCCCTTGGAGCGGGAAGGCAAGATTCCACAAATCTTTATGATGATTCAAAAGTGAAAATGCTTTATTACTCGGTTGATCAAGGAAAGTACTGCATAGTTAAAGACGAAACAAACGCTACTGCGCCAACTTCGAGTGAGATTTCCACAACAACATATCCGATTAAAGACTATAGTACAGACTTGGGGTTGGTTAGATACAGCGCGGTTCGCTCCCAGTTGGGTGCCATGCTTTCCGGTTCTAATGCGTTGTATGGATTGGGTATGCAGAAAGCGATTAAGACCAATGGATACAACTCAACCACCGTTACAATGGATGAAAATTTTAAAATTACTGGGAAAACTGGATCAAATTACTCTTTTTTGGATAGTTCAATCAATTTTTCTTTATCACAAAGTGGATATGTTTCCATGGTAATGGGAAGCTATTTTTACCCTAGCGATCCATCGTCTACAGGTAATAAACAAAACTCCCCTGATTTATACAAAATTGAAAGAAATTCAAATAACGCCATCACTTCGGTCACGAAGATAAAAAATGTATCCATCAATGGAGACTCTATCTCATTAGCTGACACCGCACCATCTGGTTACAAAACCGTATACAATTCCGCAAACAACGAGCTTCCGTTAGCCAGAACACTGTATTATTCTGAAATTCCTTTGCCAGCGGGAGATTATGCTATTGGTACTGATTCATCTGGAAACATTTCAGCATACATGATTTACCTCGACATTGGCGCAAACGGTAATGGTGGAGGCGGTGGAACAACTCCAACCGGAGACTACGATCTTAAGAATGTCCGCTATGTCCACCAGATAGTCAACAACGGGTCGACAGATTCCAGTGATGACTACATCGATATCTTATTTAAGATATCTAC
>DCHU01000018.1:1193-3811 GCA_002314915.1 Caryophanales bacterium UBA1744 | reverse complement strand
ATGATATTGTTATCCAACCGAGGTAAAACCCATGAAACTCAAAAGAACAACTTTATTGATATCCGCATTAATGGCTATGTCACTTGCTGCATGCGGACCTAAATCCAACAATGAAAGCTCCTCTAGCGAACAGATTTCTATAAATACTTCAGAGATTGCTGAATCATCCGTAGAAGAGGCATCCTCAGTTGTAGAATCCAGTTCCTCTAAGAGCGAGGCAACCTCTTCTTCTGAGAGCATGGCGTCTTCATCTAGTGAGACATCATCCAGTTCAGTCTCATCGAGTTCATCTGAAACCACTCCTGTCAACCCAGGAGGAGACAAAGGCGGCAAATTGAAATTCGGACCACCATGGGATTTCGATAACTCATATATGGGAAGCACGAACAGCACCACTTTCTATCACATCCTGAATGACTTGTATAAGAACTACACCTGGTTCTCAACAGCCGTTAAAGCCAAGATTAAAGAGTATCTCAAGGATGATGGTTTGGTGTCTCAGGTATGGAATGCCACAAAAGCGGAAGCGGAAACCCATAGATCGGCAGTCGAGGAACGTGAATACGTCAAGTGGCGCGATGAGAAATACGGATACACTTGCTTAGGTACACAGTACGCATCATTCACCGCCGCATTGAATGGCTTAAATGATTGGCTCGTATCACATAAGAGCTGGATCGGTTCTTCTTACAACATCGACTTCAATTCATAAAAAAGAAAAGGCATCATCAAGGTGCCTATTTTCTTTATTTGCTAAAGCAATATGCCGATTTTGAATACCATTCCTCATTCGCGTTTAGAACGATTGAAGGGAAGTTGTCGTGATGTATCGCATCGATGTAATCTTGGGCTTCCAAGCAGATGTATTGATTGTTGTCGTATAGCTGCAGTGCAGGCCTATCGGTGTATAACTCCATTTTGTAACCGGTTGTGGTTCCGTTTAGTTCTGCAACCTTACGATAACCCTCGCCGTTTAGGACTAAGCAACGATCGTTGCCGCTTTGATAGGCTTTCTTGGTCGTGTAATCCATGGACGCTCTATTGGAGACATCCTTGATTTCGCCTGTCGGAATCTTGCTTGAGTCAATCGAGAGATACTTATCGCCATCAATCCACAACGAATGATTGCTGACGGATGTGTTGCCGTTCAGGTTCATGTACAGGTGATTGATAGGATTGAAGATTGTTTTCTTGTCTGAGGTTGCCTTTATCTCATAAGTGAGTTGGCCTTCTTCCCCTAACGTGTATGTCGTTGTGACATTCATGTTGCCAGGGAATCCCATATCGCCGTCCTTGGAAAATAGGCTGAATGAGATTGAGGTGTCAGTCAGGCTATCAACGTTCCAATTAATCTCGCCAAAGCCCTGAGAACCGCCGTGGAGGGTGTTATTGCCGTCGTTCTTGTTTATATTGTACGTCGTTCCGTCGAGTTCGAAGGAGGCTCCAGCAATTCTATTGGCGACACGGCCTGCGATAAAGCCGTTCTGCCCAACCTTCTTGCCATCTAGAGTGATGCTATCGATCTTCGCGCCTTTCTTATCGAATTTGACGACCATTCCGTAGGAATTCCTTAGGACTAATTCACCTGTTATAGGCGTGTTTGGGGTAGATGAAGATGTCTTTGAAGACGTTTGTTCTTTTGACGATTGCGATTCGGATTTAGATTCTATCGACGACTCCACTACCGATTCTTCGGTCTTCATAGACGATTCTTCAAACGGTTTAGATGGCTCATCGCTAGAAAACGTTGGAGTCTTTCCGCATGAGACAAGTCCGAGGATAAGAATAGAAGACAGTAAGATTATTTGCTTTTTCATTGTATTCATTATAAAAAACATGCCACACAGGTGTATGACATGTTTGATATATCGAGATGATTATTTATTGTCAAAAATTTTTCTTAAGTCCGTGAGTTTCTTTGCCTTAAGCTCATCGCTTCTAGGCATTGACTGAGGCTGTCTTAAGTTAATTTCAGCACGGACACCGCAGATAGCTTTGATGTGGTCGATTAAGATTGCCTTATACTCATCAAACTTATCAGTGTTGTTCGCACATTCTGGAGTCAACTCGCAGTCAACAGTCAAAACATCCAAGGCGTTTTCTCTTGTGACTGTGATGTGATAGAAACCGTTTAGGAAGTCGCACTTATAGCAAGCGATTTCAATCTGGGTTGGGAAGACGTTGCCGCCTCTGATTGTGACCATATCATCGACGCGTCCCTGGATTCTCTCCAAACGAACCGCAGTTCTTCCGCATGGACATGGCTCATCGTGCATTGCGGTGATGTCGCCCATTCTGAATCTGATCAATGGCATGCCTTCTTTTAGCATGGTTGTGACGACAAGCTCGCCCTTCTCACCCATTGGAACCTGTCTTTTGGTCGTTGGGTTGATGACTTCTGGATAAACGAGGTCGTCTGGGAAGTGAATGCCGTTCATGTAATCGCATGTACCGCCAGCGACGGTGATTTCGCTGCTGCCGTATGTATCGTAGACCTGCTGAACGCCAAGTTTCTCTTTAAGAGTTCTGAGCATGGAGTCAGATGATGCTTCTCCCGCAAAGAATCCCGATCTAAGGGTTAAATCGTCTTTTGTGATGCCAAGCTTATCCATTTCATC
>DCHU01000018.1:0-1097 GCA_002314915.1 Caryophanales bacterium UBA1744 | reverse complement strand
GAGGAGATTGGGATTTCCATTCCGCCGAACTTCTGGATTGCGAAGTGGCAGCACATACCTGACATTGATAAGCCATAGTTGAACGCGTTCTGCAAGATTGAGTTCTTTGTCGCGTGGCCCTTGTAGAAGTTACGGGCAACAGACTCGGCGAGGATGTCGATGTCATTCTTTGTGCATGGAACAAATGTCATCTTTCCCGTTGTTCCGCTGCTTGCGATGAGATAAGCGCATTCAGTTGTAGGGACACAGAGAAGTCCATACGGATAATTGTCTCTGATATCGTTTTTTGTCATGAAAGGAAGCTTCTCGATATCTTCCAATGTTTGGATGTCTTCAGGCTTGACGCCGGCTGCATCCATCTTGTTTCTATAGAATTCCTGCCTCTCGTAACAATATTTGACAATCTTTTTGAGGTTATCCAACTGCCATTTCTTTTTCTCTCCTGGATCCATGCATTCGCGTTCTGGATTCCAGATTTCCTGGGTGATGTACTTCATCTTTTGCTCCTCACAAATTATTTGTGTTTTTGAATTTCGAATAGGTTACCAAAAAACGAATTGCCCCTTTATGTTGTTGGGATATAAAGAAAAAAGACGAAAAAGACAGCCATTCATCGCATTTTTCGCCTATTTATCTATTTGTCTTTTAGCAGTTTGTTGCGGTTTTCGTGTGATACGGCACAACCTTTTTCAATTCGTTGCTGATAATAACCGCAAAAAGAAAAGATGGACCCGAAAGCCCACCTTCTTTTGTGTTTATCAATCCCAGAGCATGATCTCGATGTATCTATCGAGCGTTTCCTGAGGGACTCCTGCGACTTTGACGAGGAAGTTCTGAACGTTTTCTTCAAGAGTCTTGGACTTATCCCAGCCCTGCGTTTTCTCAACGTTAGGGATGAATTCGTTCCAGTGATCGTATGTGCCACGCTGATAGTGACGTCTTAAGCTGTCTGCCGCTGATGTCTTGCTAGGAGCGATGATTGATGAATATGAAGTCAATTCGTAATCGATGACGATGTCGCTATATGAGACACCTAATGCACCGAGTAAGAAGAAGCCCAATGTTCCCGTTCTATCAGCGCCGCCGTGGCAGTGATA